>NZ_JASGDA010000089.1:0-16086 GCF_047607405.1 Acidovorax sp.
CTTCGCGCCGATGATAGTGCGGGTTCCCGTGTGAAAGTAGGTCATCGTCAGGCTCTTACAGCCCAGAAAACCCCCAACCTACCCAGGTTGGGGGTTTTTTGATTTTGGACTCCAAATCACCATGCAACTGCAGGACATTCTGTATTCCCAAGGTTTCGGCACCCGCCGCGTGTGTGCGGGCCTGGTGCAACGAGGCTGGGTGGCTGTGTGCGATCCGGCTGCGGATGCTGGCTACCAGCCATGCCAGGATGCTACGACCGAGTTCGAGCCGGATGTTCTGTTGTTGCGGGTGCAGGGTGTTGATTGGCCGTACCGCGCCAAAGCCTATGTGCTGCTGCACAAACCGGCGGGGACGGAATGCTCGCAGAAGCCCTCGACCTATCCGAGCATCTACACCTTGCTCCCAGCCCCCTTGCGGCAGCGGCCCACGAAAAGTACTGTTCAAGGCGTCCAGGCTGTAGGGCGGTTGGACCAGGACACCACGGGCATGCTGCTGCTGAGTGATGACGGGCAGTTCATCCATCGGATGAGTTCGCCCAAGAAGCACGTTCCCAAGGTCTATCAGGTCACGACCAAGCACCCGGTGGATGCAGAGCAGGCCGCCAGATTGCTCGCGGGCGTGGTGCTGGACGATGATCCCACGCCGGTGAAGGCGGCAGCGTGCGAACTGGTCGGCAGCCACAGGCTGGACCTCACGCTGACAGAGGGCAAGTACCACCAGGTCAAGCGCATGCTCGCTGCTGTTGGCAACCGCGTGGAAGGGCTGCACCGCTCAAAAATTGGCGCAATGGAACTCCCCGAAGACCTGGCGCCCGGGGCGTGGCGCTGGCTTGGTGAGGAAGACTTGCAACGGCTGACCCAGCCCGGCATGTAAAGCGAAAATTGGGGCGCATCGGGCGGCTACACTCGCTGGCTGTGTTGAAAGTGGTTCTGTGAAGATTTTCTCGATTGCGCGTGCGTGTGTCGCCCTGGGCGGGTGGTGGGTGTTGTCGATGGGCCCGGTGCTGGCTGCGGCGGCGCCGCTGTTCGTGCTGAACTCCCTGGAAGCCAACGTCAGTGTCATCGACCCGGACACCTGGACAGAGACTGCGCGCATCCCCACGGGCAAGGAGCCCCATCACCTCTACCTCACCCCCGATGAGAAGTCGATCATCGTCGCCAATGCGCTGGGCGACACGCTGACCTTTCTCGACCCCCGCACAGCCCAGGTCCAGCGCACGCTGCGCGGCATCGTGGACCCGTATCACCTGCGGTTCACGCCGGACATGAAGTGGCTGGTCACGGCGGCCAACCGCTTGAACCACGTGGATTTCTACCGCTGGGACGGTAGGGAGCCGACGCTGGTGCAACGCGTGGCCACGGCCCGCACGCCCAGCCATTTGTGGATCGACAGCCGCAGCACCACGGTCTATTCCACCATGCAGGACAGCGATGAACTGGTGGCAATAGACATCGCCACCCAGGCCATCAAGTGGCGCGTCAAGACGGGCGCCATGCCTGCGGACGTGTACGGCAGCGCCGACGACAAGCGCGTGTTCGTCGGACTGACCGGCAGCGACAGCGTGGAAGTCTTCGACGTGTCGGGCCGTGAGCCGGTGAGCATCAAGAAGATCAAGACTGGCAACGGCGCCCACGCCTTCCGCGCGGCAGGCGACGGGCGGCACTTGTACGTGAGCAACCGTGTTGCCAACTCCATCAGCAAGATCGACATGACGACGCAGCAGGTGGTGGACTCGTACCCGGTTCCAGGCGGGCCGGACTGCATGGAAGTCTCCGCCGATGGCCGCTACATCTACGTGAGTTCGCGCTGGGCGCGCAAGCTGTCCGTGGTGGACACCGAGGCCCGCAAGGTCGTGCGGCAGGTCGCAGTGGGCAAGTCGCCCCATGGCGTATGGACGCTGCAGCACGCGCCGCGCTGACAACGTGTGCGGATCGCCGGATGCGAAAAACTATCGTTTTGATAGCTGCTAGTGCTTATCTGGTAAGCGCTAGCGCCCAAAATGACTGTGATAAATCCGTTTACCTAACCTTCGACACGGGCCACATGGAAGTGGCCCCGCTGATCGCCGATGTCCTGAAGCGCCAGCAGGTGCGCGTGACCTTCTTTGCCGCCAACGAGCGCACGAAGCAAGGCGACGGCAGCCTGGGCGAGTACTGGGCGCCCTGGTGGCGCGCCCGGGCGGCTGAAGGGCACGAGTTCGCCTCGCACACCTGGAGCCATACCTACTGGCGCGCCGACCTGGGCGACGTGCGCCACCCTGCATTCCGTGTGCGCCCATCCGCCGGGCCGCGCGAGGGGCAGACCTTCGTACTGACCGCCGCGCAGTACTGCGAGGAAATCACCCGCGCCGCAGACCGCCTGAAGACCGTGACGGGCAAGGCGCCGCTGCCGCTGTTCCGTGCGCCCGGCGGCAAGACATCGCCCCAACTGCTCGCCAGCGCCCAAGCCTGCGGCTACACCCACGTGGGCTGGTCGCCCACGGGCTTTCTGGGGGACGAACTGCCCAGCGAAAGCGCCAGCAACGATGCGCTGCTGCACAAGGCCCTGCGCGACGTGCGCGGCGGCGACATCTTGCTGGCGCACCTGGGCATCTGGTCGCGCAAGGACGCGTGGGCGCCCGCCGTGCTGGAGCCGCTGATCGTCGGCCTGAAGGCGCGCGGGTTCTGCTTTCGCACGCTGCGCGAGCACCCGGACTACGGTGGCGCGAAGGGGCAGTAACCATGGGCTGGTGGGGTGATAGGTTCGATACCGCGCAGCAGTGGCTGTTCGAGAGCGTGCTGCAGCCGCTGATGTTCTCCATGGGCCTCGCCAGCCAGCTCGAAAGCGGCTACGAGGCCGCGGGCTGGCTGCTCGTAGGCCTGCTGCAGTTGGTCCTGATAGCGGCAGTGATGGGCCCCTTGCAGCGCTGGCGACCGGTCGAAGCCGTGACGGATCGGGCCACCGTCCGGACCGACATCCTCTACACACTGATCCATCGCCTGGGCCTGTTTCGCCTGGGGTTGTTCCTGGCTGTGCAGCCGGCCATGGATTCCTTCTTTGGCGCGTTGCGGGTGGCGGGCTTCAGCACCTTGCAACTCGACGGCGTGTGGCCCGGCGTCACCGACCGGCCCTGGGTCAGCCTGCTGCTGTACCTGATGGTGTTCGACTTCGTGGACTACTGGATCCACCGGGGGCAGCACCACTTCGAATGGTGGTGGCGGCTGCATTCGCTGCACCACGCGCAGCGGCAGATGACGATGTGGAGCGACAACCGCAACCACCTGCTCGACGACCTTATGCGCGACACCATCCTGGTGGTGGTGGCGCAACTCATCGGTGTGGCGCCGGGGCAGTTCATCGCCATCGTGGCGATCACGCAGCTCAGCGAGAGCTTTCAGCACGCCAACCTGCGCCTGTGGTTTGGCCGTTGGGGCGAGCGCCTGTGGATCAGTCCGCGTTTTCACCGGCGGCACCACAGCATCGGCGTCGGCCATGAAACGGAGCGACCGGACCGCGTCGTGCTGGGCGGCTGCAACTTCGGCGTGCTGCTGCCCTGGTGGGACATGCTGATGCGCACCGCCGACTTCACGCAGCGCTACGACCCCACCGGCGTGCGCGACCAGGTCGAGCCCGGGCCGGATGGCCGCGTGCGCGACTACGGGCGCGGCTTCTGGTCGCAGCAGTGGCGGGGCGTGCTGCGGCTGCTGGGCCGTGCCTGAAATACCGTCCCGCCAAGGCGCTATGCTTGCCCCATGGGACTTCTTTTCGACTCCTTCTGGCGCGCTGCGGCCTACTGCCTGTTTCCGCGCGTGATCGCTCTGTCCGTGCTGCCGCTGGCTTTGATGGCCGCCGCCGCGCTGGGCCTGGGCTATTTCTACTGGGACGCCGCAGTGCAGGCGATGCGCGCCGCGCTGGAGTCCTCCACGCTGCTGGCTGGTGTCTGGAACTGGATGCAGGGCTGGGGCATGGGCGACTTGTCGTGGGCGCTGGCGCTGCTCACCCTGGTGGTAGCGGCACCCGTCCTGGTGCTGGCTTCGCTGCTACTGGTCGCCGTGCTGATGACGCCCGCGCTCGTCGCCCTGGTGGGCGAGCGGCGCTTTCCTGATCTGGAGAAAAAAAAGGGCGCCTCTTTCATCGCCAGCGTGACCTGGTCGCTGGCGTCCACCGTGCTGGCCCTGGTGGCGCTGGTCTTGTCCGTGCCGCTGTGGGCGGTGCCGCCGCTGGTGCTGATCCTGCCGCCGCTGATCTGGGGCTGGCTGACCTACCGCGTCATGACCTTCGACGCGCTGGCCGAGCATGCCAGCAAGGAGGAGCGGCAAGAGATCTTCCGCCGCCACCGCGCAAGCCTGCTGGGCATCGGCGTTATTTGCGGCTACCTGGGCGCCGCGCCCAGCATCCTGTGGGCGTCCGGCGTGGTGTTCGCCGCCGCGTTCTTCGTGCTGGTGCCGTTGGCGATCTGGATTTACACGCTGGTGTTCGCGTTCTGCTCGCTGTGGTTCACGCACTATGCGCTGGCCGCGCTGCAGCAGTTGCGCGCCGAGGCCGTGTCAGCGCCTGTGTCCAACCCGGTGCAGGTCATTCCACCCGCACTGCCTGCGATCGAGACGGCTCCCGCAGCGCTGCCGCATGCTCCTGGACGGGATGGTGCTCTCTAAGTGCATGTGCTGCGCCAACATGATGCGGTGAATGCACCAATTCGGTGCCAATCGAGTTCCTCCATGTTTTTTGAAGAATTCGCACCTGATTGGTGCATCCTTGGGGTGCCCCTGGTCATATGGCTTACCGTGCGCCTTCCCAGTGCAGCTACCGTGGGTGGTTGGCATGTAAACTGCTTTTGCTGAGACAAATCCCTTTTTTCAACAAGCGCTTTACCCAGGAGAACCTGATGGCCAAGACCGTTGCAGACGTGATGAAGATGGTGAAGGAAAACGAAGTCAAGTTCGTGGACTTCCGTTTCACCGATACCCGTGGCAAGGAGCAGCACGTGACCGTGCCTGTGTCCCACTTCGACGAAGACAAGTTCACGTCCGGCCACGCATTCGACGGTTCCTCGGTGGCGGGTTGGAAGGGCATCGAAGCTTCGGACATGCAACTGATGCCCGACCCCAGCACCGCCAACATCGACCCTTTCTTCGAGGAAACCACGCTGTTTCTGCAGTGCGACGTGATCGAGCCCGGTGACGGCAAGGCCTACGACCGCGACCCGCGCTCCATCGCCAAGCGCGCCGAAGCCTACCTCAAGGCCTCGGGCCTGGGTGACACGGCCTACTTTGGTCCCGAGCCCGAGTTCTTTATCTTCGATGGTGTGCGCTGGTCGAACGAGCCCGGTCGCGTGTTCAGCGAGATTGAGGAATACGAGGCACCCTGGAATTCCGGCGCCAAGCTCGAAGGCGGCAACCGTGGCCACCGTCCCACCACCAAGGGCGGCTACTTCCCCGTGCCCCCTGTGGACAGCACGCAGGACATGCGCGCCGAGATGGTCCTGATCCTCGAATCGCTGGGCATCCCTGTCGAAGTGTTCCACCACGAAGTGGCAGGCGCAGGCCAGAACGAGATCGGCACCAAGTTCAGCACGCTGGTAGAGCGCGCCGACTGGACGCAGGTGCTCAAGTACGTGGTCTGGAACGTCGCCAACGCGTATGGCAAGACGGCGACCTTCATGCCCAAGCCCTACGCCGGTGACAACGGTTCGGGCATGCACGTTCACCAGTCCATCTGGAAGGACGGCAAGAACCTGTTTGCAGGCGACGGCTATGCGGGCCTGTCTGACTTCGCGCTGTACTACATCGGCGGCATCATCAAGCATGCCCGCGCCCTGAACGCCATCACCAACCCCGGCACCAACAGCTACAAGCGCCTGGTGCCTGGCTTCGAGGCGCCTGTGAAGCTGGCCTACTCGGCCCGCAACCGCTCGGCTTCCATCCGCATCCCCTACGTGGCCAACCCCAAGGGCCGTCGCATCGAGGCGCGCTTCCCCGACCCCTCGGCCAACCCCTACCTGGCCTTCTCGGCCCTGATGATGGCGGGCCTGGACGGTGTGGAGAACAAGATCCACCCCGGCGAAGCCGCCACCAAGGACCTGTACCACCTGCCGCCCGAGGAAGACAAGCTGGTGCCCACCGTGTGCCACAGCCTCGATCAGGCGCTGGAGTATCTCGACAAGGATCGCGGTTTCCTGACCAAGGGTGGCGTGTTCACCGACTCCATGCTCGACGCCTACATCGACCTCAAGATGGGCGAAGTCACGCGCTTTCGCATGGCGCCGCACCCGGTCGAGTTCGACATGTACTACTCGCTGTAATTGCCAGCCTTCGGTCCATGGCACACAAAAAGGGCGGCGCAAGCCGCCTTTTTCGTTGATGACTCAGGGAACCTGGGGCGCGCCGTTGCATCCCTTGTACGTAAGTGCAAAGCCCTTACCTGGGCATGCCGATCCTGGATTGGCGATGCGTGGTGATTGGGGGATACTCCCCCCGAAAGCCCTGCATGGCAGTGCGAGGAACCCGAATGAAGAAGACGCTCACCATCCTGTTACTGATCGCCGCCGCAGCACCAGTCGCCTGGGCGCAAGACCGTATCTACCGCTGTGGCAACGAATACACCAACAACACCCAGCAGGCCAAGGAGCGCGGCTGCAAGCTGGTGGAGGGGGGCAACGTCACCGTGCTGCAAGGCAGCCGCCCGGCGGCGGGGGGCACGTCTGCGGGCGGTGCCAGCGCCTCATCATCGTCGCCGCCCAGCGCGCCGCGCGTCAGCGCCAATGACCAGAAGGCCCGCGACGCCGACGCCCGCGCCATCCTGGAGGCTGAGTTGCGCAAGGCCGAGGCCCGCCATGCCGCGCTGGTGAAGGAATACAACGGCGGTGCGCCCGAGCGCGGCGCGCTCGACCTGCGCAACCCCCAGCGCTACATCGAGCGCACCGAAGAGCTCAAGGCCAGCGTCGCGCGCAGCGAAAGCGATATCGCCGGCATCAAGCGCGAAATCGCACGCCTGCCCCCGGCAAACTAAGTGAACCCTGCGACCATCCCCAGCGCCCCGTCCACCGACACGGGGCGCTTTCAATCTCTGGACCTGATGTCCACCCTGGTGGCGGTGCTGCGGGCCGACGGCGCCGTGCAGTTCGCCAATGCCGCTCTGGAAAACACCCTGGGCCTGTCGCGCCGCACGCTGGAAGGGGTGGACTTTTCCACTTTCTTCACCGACCCGGCCCTGCTGCAGACGGCGCTGGAGGGCGCGCGGGGTCAGGACTTCGCCGCGCTGCGCTACGAGGCCAGCCTGAAGCGCCCGCACCAGGAGCCCATCCCCGTGCATGTGAGCGTGGCCGACGCCGAGCAGGCGGGCGAGGTGCTGGTGGAACTGTGGCCCCTGGAGCAGCAGGCCCGCCAGGACCGGGAGGAGCGCCTGCTCGAACAGTCCCAGGCCAACAAGGAGCTGATCCGCAACCTGGCGCACGAGATCAAGAACCCGCTGGGCGGCATCCGCGGCGCGGCGCAGTTGCTGGAGATGGAACTGGACAACCGCGAACTGACCGAATACACCCAGGTCATCATCCACGAGGCCGACCGCCTGCAAAGCCTGGTGGACCGTCTGCTCGCCCCGCACCGCCACCCCCATCTGGTGGGCGACGTGAACATTCACGAAGTCTGCGAGCGTGTGCGCTCCCTGGTGCTGCTGGAGCACCCGCAGGGGCTGAAGGTACAGCGCGACTACGATACTTCCATCCCCGAATTCCGCGGCGACCGCGAGCAGATCATCCAGGCCGTGCTGAACATCGTGCAGAACGCGGCCCAGGCGCTGTTCGAGCGCATCGCGGCAGGCGATGCCGTCATCACACTGCGCACGCGCGTGGCTCGGCAGATCACGTTCAGCCGCCAGCGCTACCGACTGGCACTGGAATTGCATGTCATCGACAACGGACCGGGCGTGCCCGATGCCATCAAGGAGCGGATTTTTTACCCCCTGGTGTCGGGCCGTGACGGCGGATCAGGGCTGGGGCTCACGCTGGCGCAAACCTTCGTGCAGCGCCACCATGGGTTGATCGAATGCGACAGCGTACCGGGTCGCACCGACTTCCGCATCCTGATTCCCTTGCCCTGAGGTCCCCGACGACATGCAACCACAGCGAAGGTAAGAAACAAGCTATGAAGCCGATCTGGATAGTGGATGACGACCCCTCGATCCGCTTCGTCTTGGAAAAGGCGCTGGCCCGCGAGGGCCTGCCCACGCGCAGCTTCACCAACCCGCGTGAAGTGCTGGACGCGCTGGCCGATGTCGCTGCGGGCGACCCCGCCCGCCTGGGCCCGCAGGTGCTGGTGAGCGACATCCGCATGCCCGGCGGCTCGGGTCTGCAATTGCTGGAGAAAGTACGCGATCTGCAGCCTGGCCTGCCCGTCATCATCATGACGGCGTACTCCGACTTGGACAGTGCCGTCTCCGCCTTCCAGCGCGGCGCGTTCGAGTACCTGCCCAAGCCCTTCGATCTGCCCAAGGCCGTGGAACTGATCCGCCGTGCCGTGGAAGAAAGCCAGCGCGAGGAAGTCACCGAGGAGCGCCAGGCCGACACCCCCGAGATGTTGGGCCAGGCGCCCGCCATGCAGGACGTGTTCCGCGCCATCGGGCGCCTGTCGCAAAGCCAGGTCACCGTGCTCATCACCGGCGAGTCCGGTTCGGGCAAGGAACTGGTGGCACGCGCGCTGCACAAGCATTCGCCCGTCTCGGGCGGCCCCTTCGTCGCCATCAACACCGCCGCCATCCCCAAGGACCTGCTGGAGAGCGAACTCTTCGGCCATGAGCGCGGCGCCTTCACCGGCGCGCAGACGCAGCGGCGCGGGCGATTCGAGCAGGCCGAGGGCGGGACGCTGTTCCTCGACGAAATCGGCGACATGCCGTTCGATTTGCAAACGCGCCTGCTGCGCGTATTGAGCGACGGCCAGTTCTACCGCGTGGGCGGCCACGCGGCCGTGAAGGCCCACGTGCGCGTGATCGCCGCCACCCACCAGGACCTGGAAAAGCGCGTGAAGGACGGCGCGTTCCGCGAAGACTTGTTCCACCGCCTCAACGTCATCCGCCTGCGCCTGCCCGCCCTGCGCGAGCGGCACGAGGACGTGCCCATGCTCACGCGCCACTTTCTGCAGCAAAGCGCGCGGCAGCTCGGCGTGGAGCCCAAGCGCATCGCCGACGCAGCACTGGCGCGGCTGGAGCAGTTCGCCTTTCCGGGCAACGTACGCCAGCTGGAGAACATCTGCCACTGGCTCACCGTGATGGCGCCCGCCCAGGTCATCTCGCTGCAGGACCTGCCGCCCGAGGTGCTGGAAACGGCCGTCCACCAGCCCCCGCAGCGCGTCGTGGCCGATGCGCCTTCCGCTTCGCCCGAGCCCACCGCCGCTGCTGCTTCTGCGCCAGACAGGGTCTGGGCTGCCCCGGCGGACGAGCCCCCGTCATCCGTTGCCGCCATCGCGCCGCCGCCCTTGGTCGGCAGCGGCGGCATCACCTGGGAGCAGGGCCTGGAGAGCGAGGCCCAGAAGCTTCTGGCAGGCGGCCAGTCGGAGGTGTGGGATGCGCTCACGCGCCGCTTTGAATCACGCCTGATCCGCACCGCGCTCAGCGCCACCCATGGGCGCCGCATGGAAGCCGCCCAGCGCCTGGGCATAGGGCGCAACACCATCACGCGCAAGATCCAGGAGTTGGGGCTTGATGCGCCGGATGAGGCATGAAATTGGCCTCTAGCGCTTACCAGTCAAGCACTGATAGCTATTAAAATAATAGCAATTCATCAGCCCAGTGTGGCGATCACGGGTGCATGGTCGCTGGGCTGAGGGTTCTTGCGCGGCGTGCGGTCGATGGTGCAGGCCGTCACGCTGCCGCGCAGCGCATCGCTCACCAGAATGTGGTCGATGCGCAGGCCCCGGTTCTTCTGGAAGCCCAGCATGCGGTAGTCCCACCACGAGAAGCTTTTCTCGGGCTGCTCGAACAGGCGGAAGGCATCCGTCAGGCCCAGGTCCAGCAGTTGGCGGAAATGCTGGCGCTCCTGCACCGTGTGGTGGATCGTGTCCTTGAGCCCCGCCGGGTCGAAGGAGTCGCGGTCTTCGGGCGCGACGTTGAAGTCTCCCACCAGCGCCAGCCGAGGGTGCGCGGCCAGCTCGCCGCGCAGCCAGTCGTGCAAGGCCGCCAGCCACTGCAGCTTGTAGGCAAACTTGTCCGTGCCAGGTGCCTGGCCGTTGACGAAATAGCAGTTGACCAGCCGCAGCGGGCCGCCGGCCGTGTCCAGCGTGGCGGCGATCACGCGCGCCTGCTCGTCGCCATGTCCGGGGATGTTGCGCACCACGTCGCGCGCGGGGGAGCGGCTGACGATGGCCACGCCGTTGTAGGTCTTTTGCCCGAAGCAGACCGCGTGGTAGCCCGCTGCCTGAAAGGCGTCGTGCGGAAACTTCTCGTCCACCAGCTTCAGTTCCTGCAGGCCGATGGCGTCCACCGGGTTGGCTTCGAGCCAAGCGAGAACCTGCGGCAGGCGCACGGAAAGGGAGTTGATGTTCCAGGTGGCGATTTGCATGGGGTTGAGAAGCTTGGGTAAACCTGTAGCTTACGACGGTATTTCAAGCGGTGACCGGCGCTGTGTGGCGCGCCAGGGCAATGCCGCTGGCTTGCTCGGCGGGCGCCGCGTCCCCCTGGTGGTGCGCCCGTCACCGGCGCAGTGCGTGCTTTTTCATTTTCGGTATCGCCCTCGCCCGTCCCGCAGGATTGGGCGATTTTTTGCTGGCATGAATGATGCTTAAGTTGTCTCACTTTGGAATCGTTGATTCTTTAGTGAAACAGTCGGCATCAGGAGCAAGGGTTAATACTGATATGAATTGCAAATCTCTGTCATATTCTTGCGTTGGTGTTTCGATGATAAATCCTTGTTCCACTAATGGGACAAAATCAGGAGTCACGATGATCAAGAAACGAGTGTGGAAATGGTTGGCCGCTTGCGTTGCGGCTGGTGTGGCTGCCACTGCGGCAGCGCAGGGCTGGCCTGTCAAGCCCATCACCATCGTGGTCGCCTATCCGGCGGGCGGCGATACCGATGCGCTGGCCCGTGTCTTTGCCGAAAAGCTGCAGACCCGTCTGGGTCAGCCGGTGCTGGTGGACAACAAGCCTGGCGCCAGCGGCGTGATTGGCAGCAGCTATGTGGCCAAAGCCGCGCCGGACGGCTACACGCTGCTGATGGCGCCCAGCACTTTCACCATGGCGCAACTGGTGCTCAAGACGGCTCCCAGCGCTGCCTACGACGTGCGCGGCGGCTTCACCCCCATCATTCAGGCCGGCGTGCAGCCGCTGTTCATCGTGGCGGGCCCCGCCACCAAGGTGCGAACCCTCAAGGAGGCGATGGACGAATCGAAGAGGGCTGAACTGGCTTACGCCAGCCCCGGCAGCGGCTCGCCGATGCACGTGCTGGGCGAGATGTTCAACAAGGCTGCGGGCGCCAACTTCCGCCACGTGCCCTATCGCGGTGTCGCGCCGGCGCTGACCGACGTGGCTGGCGGCCATGTGCCGCTGACTTGGGTGACGTACGGTCCCGTTGAGCCCTATCTGGCGGATGGCAAGCTGCGCATACTGGGCGTGGCCCAGGCCGAGCGAACACCGCTGGCGCCGCAGGTTCCCACGCTGGCTGAGCAGGGCTACAAAGGAGTGGAAGTCACGGCCTGGAACGGTCTGTACGGCCCCAAGGGGCTGCCTGCGGATGTGGTGAGCAAGCTCAACACGCAACTGAACGAGATCATCCGCTTGCCAGACGTGGCCGCAAAGATGAAAACTCTGGGGGTGCTGCCGGTCGGTGGCCCGCCAGCGAAGCTGGCCAGCACCACCATCGCAGACCTTGAACGCTTCACCCGTGTGGTGAAGGAGCTGAACATCCAGGCTGACTGAGTGTGAGTCCGGGTACGAGAAGAAAGGGTCACGTGATGAGCGCTATCCAGGGTACCGCCGATCCGAGTAGTTTGGTGCAGCTGCTGGCCGAACTGCCGCACGATCTGCTCAAGGGCCGTCGTGTGCTGGTAACCGGTGCTGCGCGCGGCCTGGGCCTGGCCTTTGCCAAATCCATCGCGGTCGCTGGCGGTCGCGTGGTGATCGCCGATGTGCTGGCCGAACTGGCCGCCGCCGAGGCTGCCGCTTTGTGCAGCCAAGGGTTCGACGTTCAGGCGCTGCCGCTGGATCTGTGCGACGCCGCCTCCATCGACGCTTGCGCCGCCGAGTCGGTGCGCCTGCTGGGGGGGCTGGATGGGTTGGTCAACAACGCCGCCATCACCAATTCCGGCGGCAAGGACGCCCACGCGCTCCAGATCGACATGTGGGATCGCGTGATGGACGTCAATGTGCGCGGCACCTGGCTGATGGGCCGTGCCTGCCACGCCGCGCTGGCGCAAAGCGGTCATGGCGCAGTGGTCAATCTGGCGTCCGATACGGCACTCTGGGGCGCTCCCAACCTGCTGGCCTACGCGGCCAGCAAGGGGGCCGTCATCTCGATGACGCGTTCGCTGGCCCGTGAGTGGGGTGGCGACAACATCACCGTGAACGCGGTGGCGCCTGGCCTCACGCTGGTGGAGGCCACCGAATACGTACCCAAGGCGCGGCACGAAAAATACCTGGAAGGCCGCGCCTTGCCGCGCGAACAGCAGGCGGCGGATGTCTGTGGTGCGGTGCTGTTCGCGTTGTCGGGCCTGTCGCGCTTCGTCACGGGGCAGTTGTTCGCCGTCAATGGCGGTTTTGTGATGCATTGAATCGTTTCCCACCCACGCAAGGAGTTCCCATGACCGATCTGTCAGAGCAGCAGCAAATGGATGCCGACAAGCCGAGTTGGACGCGCCCCGAAGGCGCCAGCTTCGAGGACTGGATGAGCACGCGCATTGCGCGCTATTCCACCCGCAAGTACGACTGGAACGCGCTGAAGTTCCAGGCCGACTTCGACCCGAAGTACCGCCGCGCGCAGATGCGCTATCTGGGCACGGGGGGGACGGGCGTCTCGTCCGACATGAACACTGTTCCCGCCGAGCATTTCACTTTCTCGACCATGGTGATCCCGGCCGGCCACGAGGGCCCGCCGCACATCCATGTGGACGTGGAGGAGGTGTTCTTCGTCATGCGCGGCAAGCTCAAGCTGGTGCTGACCACGCTCGAAGGCGAGCGCTACGAGACGGTGCTGACGGACCGCGACCTGGTCTCGGTGCCGCCCGGCGTGTACCGCGAGGAAATCAATATCGGTGACGAGGACGCGCTGATGTGCGTGATGCTGGGCGCCAAGAAGCCCATCACGCCGACCTATCCGCCCGACCACCCGCTGGCCAAGATCAAGCGCTGAAGCCAGCGTCACCATCCTCTGCATGAGGCCGCTTCCCATGACCGACAAATTGCTGCCCGACGCCGAGATCCAGCGCCTGGAAGAGCGCTTTCCAGCGCGCACGATCGCAGTGGGCGGCGGTGCGCAGGTGTCGGTGCGCGAATGCGGTCAAGGCCCTGTCCTGGTGTGCCTGCATGGAATTGGCTCGGGTGCGGCATCTTGGCTGGACGTGGCGCAACAGCTCGCGGGCCGTGCGCGTGTCATTGCCTGGGACGCTCCAGGCTATGGGGACTCCACCTCGGTGGTGCCCAGCGCGCCGTGGGCGGTGGCCTATGCAGACCGATTGCGCATGCTGCTCGACGCGCTGCAGATCGAGCGCTGTGTGCTGGTGGGGCATTCGCTGGGTGCGCTGATGGCCGGTGCCGCTGCGCGCAGGGGTTCTACGCTGGCGCCGCGCATCGCGCGGCTGGTATTGATGAGTCCGGCGCGCGGCTATGGCGCGCCCGGGCGCGAGGCCGAGGCGGCCAGGGTGCATGCCGAGCGGTTGGACAGCCTGAAGCGCCTGGGCATCGCCGGTATGGCAGCGCAGCGCAGTGGGCGGCTGGTGTCCGATGGTGCGGGCGAACTGTCCCGTGCCTGGGTGCGCTGGAACATGGCGCGGCTGAACGAGGCGGGCTATCGGCAGGCGGTGGAACTGCTGTGTGGCGATGACCTTTTCCACTATCTCCCCCCGGTCATGCCGGTGCGCGTGCTGTGCGGCGAGCATGACGTGGTGACGCCTCCGGCAGCCTGTGCCGAAGTTGCCGCTGCTTGCGGCACGAAGCTCGAATTCATCGAACACGCAGGGCATGCATGCTATGTCGAACAACCCGGGCGGGTCGCCGAGGTGTTGGCGGCGGAGCTTGAGGCGGCCTGGAAAGGGCGGGCATGAACGCAGACGTGAATGAAGGCGATGGCGCCGATTCGATCAGCGAAGGCGCGGATCGCTACAACGTGCCCGCGCTGGAGCGCGGCCTGCGGCTGCTGTGCGAGTTCGATCGCACCACGCGCACGCTCTCGGCCCCCGAACTGGCGCGCCGTTTCAAGTTGCCGCGCTCCACGGTGTTCCGGCTCTTGAGCACGCTGGAAAACATGGGTTTCGTCGAGCGAACCGAGAGCGGTCGTGACTACCGGCTGGGTGTGGCTGTGCTGAGGCTCGGTTTTGAGTACCTGGCCTCTCTGGAACTGACCGAACTGGGCACGCCGGTGCTCAATCGCCTTGCAGAGGAGCTGGGCCTTGCCGCCAACCTCGTGGTGCGCGATGGCCGCTCCATTGTTTACGTGGCCAAGGTGGTGCCCTCGGCGCAACCCTTTCGCAGTGCAGTTTCGGTGGGGACGCGCCTGCCGGCCCATGCCACCGTTCTGGGCCGTGTACTGCTGGGAGATCTGACGCTGCCGCAACTGCGCGAGCTGTACCCGGAGCCTGTGCTGGAGGCGTTCTCGGAAGGCACGCCCCACACGACGGCCGAACTGTTCGATCTGGTGCAGGTCGATCGCGCAAAGGGTTACGCGTCGGGCGAGGGCTTCTTCGAGACCAACATTTCCACCGTGGCCGCACCCATCCACGACCGCATGGGGCATCTGGTCGCGGCGCTGGGCGTCACCATTCCTGCGGGTCACATCGACGGCGCAGCGATGGAAAGACTGGAGCGCCGCGTGAAGGCGGATGCCGATGAAATCTCCAGTTTGCTCGGCCACAAGCCGCAAGGCTCCGCAGGTCGGGTGATTCCATTGCCGCTGCACAAGCGCTGAAGCCTTCAAGACCCACGATACCTCCCATGACCCACTCTCCTACGTTTCTCGCTCCTGATGCGCTGACTGGCCGCACGGCGGTCGTCACCGGCGGCTCCTCGGGCATTGGCCTGGCGACCGTCCGCGTGCTGCTGGCCGCTGGCGCTGCCGTGGCCTTGTGTGGGCGCAATGCGGAACGCCTCGACGGTGCGGTGACGCATCTGCGCGCGGAATTTCCCCAGGCCAGGCTTTTCGCCCAGCCCTGCGACGTGCTCGATGCGCCATCGGTCAAGGCCTTCGCTGCCGCCAGCCAGGCTGCGCTGGGGCCAGCCTCGATGCTCGTCAACAACGCAGGGCAGGGGCGCGTGTCCACATTCGCCGATACCGACGACCAAGCCTGGATGGACGAGCTCAAGCTCAAGTTCTTCTCCATCATCCATCCCACGCGCGCCTTTTTGCCGCAGCTCGTGGCCGAGCGCCAGCGCCTGGGTGATGCGGCCATTGCCTGCGCCAACTCGCTGCTGGCGCGCCAGCCCGAGCCGCACATGGTCGCCACCTCGGCGGCGCGTGCGGGCATCCTGAACCTGGTGCGCTCGCTGGCCACGGAGTTCGCGCCGCAGGGCGTGCGCGTCAACGGCATCCTGATCGGCCTGGTCGAGTCGGGCCAGTGGCGCCGCCGCTTCGAGGCGCGCGAGGACAAGACCCAGGACTGGACCGCCTGGAGTGCCGAACTGGCCGCCCAGAAACACATCCCGCTGGGCCGGCTCGGCCATCCCGTCGAAGCCGCACGCGCGCTCACCTTTCTCGTCTCGCCGTTCGCCTCCTACACGAGCGGTGCCCATATCGACATTTCCGGAGGCCATTCCCGCCATGCCTAAGAACTCCCCGCAGCAAGTCACCGTCGGCGCCGTCGTGGCCGCCTTCCTCGAACAATGCGGCGTCAAAGCCGCCTTCGGGGTGATCTCGATCCACAACATGCCGATCCTGGACGCCTTCGCGCAGCGCGGCAAGACGCGCTTCGTGA
>NZ_JASGDA010000090.1:0-40422 GCF_047607405.1 Acidovorax sp.
CGCGTCCGGATGCTGCCGCGCCACCGCACGCGCCTTGGCCAGCGCCAGGCGCAGCGCCAGCGCGCGCGGGGCCTCGCCGGGGGCGGGCGTCTCATCGACTTCGGGGGCGCAAACGCTGAACGGCAGGCGCAGCCGCTCCAGCAATTCGCGCCGGTAGCGCGAGGTGGAACCCAGCACCAGAGGGCGCTGGGTGGGGGGGGATTGATGCATGCGCCGATTCTCTTACACTGCCGCCATGACCAAGGAACTCAACCCCCGTCGGCTTGATGTCAAAGCCTTCGCGCAAGCGGGCGGGCGGCTGTCGGGCCACGAATCGCTGCTGGCCTACGCGCGCCTGGCGCAAGAGGCCAAGGGCCTGCACCCCGACCTGCTGGTGGACTGGCAGGCCGTGGGCGAAGTGCGCACGGCCCCCGGCGGCATTCCCCAGGTATGGCTGCTCTTGAAGGCGCGCGCCGCCTTCCCCATGGAATGCCAGCGCTGCATGACGCCCGTGGACGTGCCGCTGGAGGTGGAGCGCGCCTTCCGCTTCGTGGCCGACGAGGCCACGGCCGAGGCGCTGGACGAAGACTGCGAGGAAGACCTGCTGGCCCTGAGCCGCGAGTTCGACCTGCACGAACTCATCGAAGACGAACTGCTGATGGCCCTGCCTGTGGTGCCCCGCCACGGCGAATGCCCCACCGCCGTACCCATGGCTTCGTCGGACGAGGATTTCGAGGAGGCCAGCGCCGCCAAGCCCAATCCCTTTGCCGCGCTGGCCGGTCTCAACGTGGGCAGCAAGTCAAAATAGTGCTTGTTATATAATCCTGGGTTTCGCGCGAACCCCACTTGTGTCTTGAATGGGCTGATCGCGTTTCTTACCAACCTACCTCTCAGACCCAGGAGCCGATCATGGCCGTTCAGCAAAACAAGAAGTCCCCCTCCAAGCGCGGCATGCACCGTTCGCACAACGCCCTGACGGTGCCCGGCATCGCCGTGGAGCCCACCACCGGCGAAACCCATCTGCGCCACCACATCAGCCCCAACGGCTTCTACCGTGGCCGCCAGGTGCTGAAGAACAAGTCCGAAGCCTGATCTTCTTCGCATCTCGCAAGGCCCGTGCTACTGAAAGCGTAGCGCGGGCCTTTGTTTTTGGAACGTGTTCATGATTACTCTGGCTGTTGACTGCATGGGGGGCGACCATGGCCCCCGCGTCACGCTGGCGGCGTGCCGCCAGTTTCTCGATTCCCATGCGGATGCCCGTTTGCTGCTGGTTGGCCTGCCGGACAGCCTGCAATCGCTCTCGCACGAGCGCGCCAGCATCGTCGCCGCATCCGAGGTCGTGTCCATGGACGACCCGGT
Source organism: Acidovorax sp. (assembly GCF_047607405.1). Classification (GTDB taxonomy): domain Bacteria; phylum Pseudomonadota; class Gammaproteobacteria; order Burkholderiales; family Burkholderiaceae_C; genus Acidovorax. Next base: position 1,339 of record NZ_JASGDA010000090.1, read on the forward strand.
GGAAGTGGCCCTGCGCAAGAAGAAGGACTCGTCCATGCGCGTTGCCATCCAGCAGGTCAAGGACGGCAACGCCGCCGTCGCCGTGTCCGCTGGCAACACCGGCGCGCTGATGGCGATCGCGCGCTACCTGCTCAAGACGCTGGACGGCATCGACCGCCCGGCCATCGCCACCCAGATGCCCAACGCCGCGGGCGGCGCCACCACGGTGCTCGACCTGGGTGCCAACGTCGATTGCTCGGCCGAGCACCTGCTGCAATTTGCCGTCATGGGCTCGGCCCTGGTGTCGGCTTTGAGGGAGGGCGGCGAGCCCACGGTGGGGCTGCTGAATATTGGCGAAGAAGCCATCAAGGGCAGCGAAGTCATCAAAAGAGCGGGCGAACTGCTGCGATCTGCGGGCAACTCCGGCGATTTGAACTTTTATGGCAACGTCGAGGGCAACGACATCTTCAAGGGCACGGTGGACATCGTCGTCTGTGACGGCTTCGTGGGCAACGTGGCGCTCAAGGCCAGCGAAGGCGTGGCATCGATGATCATTGGTGCGCTCAAAACGGAGTTTTCGCGCAGCATCTTCACCAAAGTAGCGGCTATCGTCGCCTATCCGATCCTGAAGGCGCTGATGAAGCGCATGGATTACCGCCGCTACAACGGCGCGGCGCTGCTGGGGCTGCGCGGGCTGGTGTTCAAGAGCCACGGGTCGGCCGACACCCTGGCGTTCGAGCAGGCGCTGAACCGGGCGTATGATGCAGCCCGCAACAACCTGCTCGACCGTGTCCGGGCCCGGATTGCGCATGCGGCGCCCCTGCTGGCGCCCGCCGATGCGGTGGCCACGACCGGCACACATTGATGAGACGCTATTCCCGCATTACCGGCACCGGCAGCTACCTGCCGCCCCGTCGGCTGACCAACGCCGATCTGGTGGCCCAACTCGGCCAGCGGGGCATCGAAACCTCGGACGAATGGATCGTGGAGCGCACCGGCATCCGCGCGCGCCACTTCGCCGAGCCCGAGGTCTGCGCCAGCGACCTGGGCCTGGAGGCCGCACGCAACGCCCTGCAGGCGGCGGGCCTGCAGCCTGCGGACATCGACCTGATCATCGTCGCCACGTCCACGCCGGACATGGTGTTCCCTTCCACGGCCTGCATCCTGCAGAACAAGCTGGGCGCCAACGGCTGCCCGGCGTTCGACGTGCAGGCGGTGTGCAGCGGCTTCATCTACGCGCTGTCGGTGGCGGACGCCATGATCCAGTCGGGCGCCGCCCGCCGCGCCCTCGTGGTGGGCGCCGAGGTGTTCAGCCGCATCCTGGACTTCAACGACCGCACCACCTGCGTGCTGTTCGGCGACGGCGCGGGCGCCGTGGTGCTCGAAGCGTCCGACGCGCCGGGCATCCTGTCGAGCGACCTGCACGCCGACGGCAGGCACGTCGGCATCCTCTGCGTGCCGGGCCACGTCTCGGGCGGGCAGGTGCTGGGCGACCCGCTGCTCAAGATGGACGGCCAGGCCGTGTTCAAGCTGGCCGTGGGCGTGCTGGAAAAGGCGGCCCACGCCGTGCTCGCCAAGGCGGGGCTGGCCGAGGCCGACGTGGACTGGCTGATTCCGCACCAGGCCAACATCCGCATCATGCAAGGTACTGCCCGCAAGCTGAAGCTGCCCATGGGCAAGGTGATCGTCACCGTGGACCAGCACGGCAACACCTCGGCGGCGTCCATCCCGCTGGCGCTGGACCACGGCGTGCGCACAGGCCAGGTGCAAAAGGGCCAGACCGTGCTGCTCGAAGGCGTGGGCGGCGGCTTCACCTGGGGTGCGGTACTCCTGAAGTTATAGCTGCTGGCGCTTGCTGGGTAAGCGCTAGAGGCCGATTTCATTCATATTTTCGAGGGACTTCATGAAGACTTTCGCATTCGTCTTTCCGGGGCAGGGCTCGCAGTCGGTGGGCATGCTCGACGGCTGGGGCGACCACCCCGTGGTGGCGCAGACCCTGCAGGAGGCGTCGGACGCCCTGGGCGAAAACATCGGCCAACTGATCAAGGAAGGCCCCAAGGAAGCCCTGGCGCTGACCACCAACACCCAGCCCGTGATGCTGGTGGCAGGCGTGGTCGCGTGGCGCGTGTGGCAGGCGGAAGGCGGCGCAACCCCTGTCGCGGTGGCGGGCCATTCGCTGGGCGAGTATTCGGCCCTGGTGGCCGCTGGCGTGCTGACGCTGGCGCAGGCCGCGCCCCTGGTGCGCCTGCGCGCCGCCGCCATGCAAGAGGCTGTGCCGGTGGGCACGGGCGCCATGGCGGCGATTCTGGGTTTGGAAGCATCCAAGGTCATCGCGGGCTGCGCCGAGGCCGCTGCCGCGCTGGGCGGGGCCGAGGTGGTCGAGGCCGTGAACTTCAACGACCCCGCGCAGACTGTGATCGCGGGCACCAAGGCGGGTGTGGAAAAGGGCTGTGAAGTCTTGAAGGCGGCGGGCGCCAAGCGCGCGCTGCCGCTGCCCGTGTCGGCACCTTTCCACTCCAGCCTGATGAAGCCTGCGGCAGAAAAGCTGCGCGCCGCCCTTGCGGGCTTGACGCTGGCCGCGCCGCAGATCCCTGTGGTCAACAATGTCGATGTGGCCGTGCAGCAGGACGCCGACGCCATCCGCGACGCCCTCTACCGCCAGGCTTTCGGCCCCGTGCGCTGGGTGGAGTGCGTGCAGGCGCTCAAGGCCCGTGGCGTCACCCACGTCATTGAATGCGGCCCCGGCAAGGTGCTGGCGGGCATGACCAAACGTATCGACGCCGAACTGGTCGGCGGCGCGGTGTTCGACCCGGCCAGCCTGGCCGAAACCAAGGAACTGCTGGCATGAGCGAATCCACCACACAGATTGCGCTGGTCACCGGCGCCACGCGCGGCATCGGCGCGGCCATCGCCGCCGAGCTGGCGGCACGCGGCCTGCGCGTGATCGGCACCGCCACCACCGACGACGGCGCCGCGCGCATCACCGAAGCGCTGTCGCCCCAGGGCGGCAAGGGCGTCAGGCTCGACGTGACCGACGGTGCGGCGGTCGAGGCGCTGGTCGATGCCATCGTCAAGGAGCAGGGCGGCCTGCACGTGTTGGTGAACAACGCGGGCATCACCCGCGACACCCTCGCCATGCGCATGAAGGACGGCGACTGGGACGCCGTGCTGGACACCAACCTCAAGGCCGTCTTCCGCGCCAGCCGCGCCGCCATCCGCCCGATGATGAAGCAGCGCTTTGGCCGCATCATCAGCATCACCAGCGTGGTGGGCGCCTCGGGCAACCCGGGCCAGGCCAACTACGCGGCGGCCAAGGCTGGCGTGGCGGGCATGACCCGCGCCCTGGCCCGCGAGCTGGGCAGCCGGGGCATTACCGTGAACTGCGTGGCGCCCGGCTTCATCGAGACCGACATGACCGCCGCCTTGCCCGAGGACCAGCAAAAAGCGCTGAACGCGCAGATCCCGCTGGGCCACATGGGCAAGCCGCAGGACATCGCGCACGCCGTTGCCTACCTGGCCTCGCGCGAGGCGGGCTATGTGACGGGGCAGGAGTTGCACGTCAATGGCGGCATGTATATGTAATTGCTGAGAGATCACGCCGGTTCGTCCGTGCGGCGGGCTGTTTAGGGGCCTCTCCTTAAGCGGCTAGAATCGCGGATTCATTCACAACCCCCAGAGGGAAACCATGAGCGATATCGAAACACGCGTCAAGAAGATCATTGCCGAACAACTCGGTGTGGAAGAGTCCCAGGTCACCAACGAAAAGGCTTTCGTGGCCGACCTCGGCGCCGACTCGCTCGACACGGTGGAACTGGTGATGGCTCTGGAAGACGAGTTCGGCATCGAGATCCCGGACGAGGACGCCGAGAAGATCACCACGGTGCAGAACGCCATCGACTACGCCAACACCCACCAGAAGGCTTGAGCGGCGCGCGCAGCGCCTGCCTCAAGCAGCGATCAGCTAGAAGAAGGTTTTCACGCATGAGCCGTCGTCGCGTTGTCGTGACCGGCCTGGGTTGCGTCAGCCCCGTGGGCAACACGGTGGCGCAATCTTGGGCCAATCTCCTTGCCGGGCAATCCGGCATCGACCTCATCACCAAGTTCGACGCGTCGAATTTCGCCTGCAAGATCGCGGGAGAGGTCAAGGGGTTCGACCTGGAGTCCTACATGAGCGCCAAGGACGCGCGCACGATGGACACCTTCATCCATTACGGCATCGCAGCGGCGCAAGAAGCTGTGCGCGACGCAGGCCTGCCCACCGGCGATGCGCTGGATGAGGAACTCGCCACGCGCATCGGCTGCGTCATCGGCTCGGGCATCGGCGGCCTGCCGCTGATCGAGGACACCCACACGGAACTGACCAACCGCGGGCCCCGGCGCATCACGCCGTTCTTCGTGCCCGCGTCCATCATCAACATGGTGGCGGGCCACGTGTCCATGCGCTTCGGCTTCAAGGGGCCGAACCTGTCGGTGGTGACGGCCTGCACGACGGGCCTGCACTGCATCGGCGAGGCGGCGCGCAAGATCGAATACGGCGATGCAGACGTGATCGTGGCGGGCGGCTCCGAAGCCACCGTCTCGCCCCTGGGCGTGGGCGGCTTCGCGGCCATGCGTGCGCTTTCCACGCGCAACGACGATCCCAAGACGGCATCGCGCCCCTGGGACAAGGACCGCGACGGCTTCGTGCTGGGCGAGGGCGCCGGGGTGGTGGTGCTCGAAGAGTACGAGCATGCCAAGGCGCGCGGCGCTCGCATCTATGCCGAGGTGGCGGGCTACGGCATGAGCGCCGATGCGGGCCACATGACGGCCCCCAACATGGACGGCCCGCGCCGTGCCATGCTCAACGCCCTGCGCAACGCGGGTGTGAACGCCGACCAGGTGGACTACCTGAACGCGCACGGCACGTCCACGCCGCTGGGCGACCTCAACGAAACGAATGCCATCAAGGCGGCGCTGGGCGACCATGCCTACAAGACCGTGGTCAGCTCCACCAAGTCCATGACCGGCCACCTGCTGGGCGGCGCTGGCGGCATCGAGAGCATCTTCACGGTGCTGGCGCTGCACGAGCAGAAGGTGCCGCCCACCATCAACCTGTTCAACCAGGACCCCGAGTGCGATCTGGACTACTGCGCCAACACGGCGCGGGACATGAAGATCGACGTGGCCGTCAAGAACAACTTCGGGTTCGGCGGCACCAACGGCACGCTGGTTTTCAAGCGCGTCTGACCTCCCGGTGGCCCGCACGTCGCGCAATGCGCCGCCGGTGCTGTACCCCCTGCGGCGCAGCCGCTTCTTGGGGGCCTTGCTGGTGATGATCGTTCTGGCAGGTGCGGGCGTGCTCGCGGGCTGGGTGGTCTGTGGCGCCGGGCCGGATCGTGGGTGGCCCGCAGCCGCCGCCCTCTGCATGTGGTTGGTGTCGGCGGGCGGTGCGCTGCATTTCTGGTTGCGGCAGCCGACCGGCGCCATCCGCTGGGACGGGCAATTCTGGGCGCTGGTCGGTTCTGATGGCCGTGCCACGGCCCTGTCCGACCCGCCGCAAGTCTTTCTGGATCTGCAATCGTATCTATGGATGCAGGTAGCGCCCGAAGGTTGGCGCAGCCGCTGGCTGTGGCTGGAGCGCTCCAGCCAGTCCGAGCGCTGGATGGACTTGCGCCGTGCGGTATATTCGCGCGCCAAGCCGGGCGCCGTTGACCACGCAGACCACGCACAGGCCAGCGCCCCGGCCAGCAGCCGTGGGGCGTGAATTCCCGGGTATCCATGACTGTTCCTACGCCTTCCCCCTCCGAAGTCAGCGATCTCCAACTGGTGGAGCGCACGGTGGCGGGCGACCAACGCGCCTATGAGCTGCTGGTCATCAAGTACCAGCGCCGCATCGAGCGGCTGATTGGCCGCATGGTGCGCGACACCGACATCATCCAGGACATCGCGCAGGAAACCTTCATCCGCGCCTATCGGGCCTTGCACCAGTTCCGGGGCGAGGCGCAGTTCTACACCTGGCTCTACCGGATCGCCGTCAACACCGCCAAGAAGGCGCTGATGGACATGAAGCGCAACCCGGTCATCTCCGAAAACGCCCTGCGCGGCGGCGAGGACGAGGATGAAACTTCCCGCCTCGGACACGAACTAACCAGCGACGAAACCCCCGAAACCGTGCTCGCGGCCCAGGAAATCGCACAGGCCGTCAATGCGGCCATGGAAGCCCTGCCCGACGACCTGCGCCAGGCCGTTACGCTGCGTGAGATCGAGGGGTTGAGTTACGAGGAGATCGCGTCTGCGATGGAATGCCCCATCGGTACGGTGCGGTCGCGGATTTTCCGGGCGCGCGAAGCCATTTCGGCCAAAGTGCGCCCGCTGCTGGAGAACCAGTCGGGCAAACGGTGGTGAGGTGATGACATGAACAACGAGGCAGTGGCAAACGACGAACAGGACCGGCGTGAGCTGTTGTCCGCATTGGCGGACGGCCAGTTGCAGGGCCGCGAACTGGGCGAAGCGCTCACCCACGCCGGGCAGGACGAAGGCCGTGCCACCTGGGATCTGTACCACCTGGTCGGTGACGTGCTGCGCTCGCCCGACCTGGCCCGGCCCGCGCACCCTGACTTCATGGCACGGCTGCGGACAGAGCTGGCAAAGGAGCAATTGCCACTCCGCCCCGAAGCACCGGTGCCGCCCGCAGCGGTGGTCGCCCCCGGCAGGGCGGCGGCGGCAAACGCCTCGGTCTTCCGCTGGAAGATGGTGGCGGGCCTTGCATCCATGGCGGCGGTGGCGGCCATCGGCTGGAACTCCCTTTCCGTGCTGCAGGGCAGCGGGACGGCGGCTGGCGGCCAGTTGGCCGCGAACCCGCCCGCGAGCCCCGCCCCCACGGTGGCTGTCGTGGACGCGGATGCGCAGCAGGTCATGATCCGCGACCCCCGCCTGGACGAGTTGCTGGCGGCCCACAAGCAGTTCGGCAGCACCTCGGCCTTGCAGATGCCTGCGGGCTTTCTGCGCAATGCGACTTTCGAGGCGCCTGGCCGCTGAAGCTGGATTCTTCCTGGATGGTTCGTGGGCGTCGAGATCGCGTGATGAAGTTTCCCTGCCGCCGCGCAATCCTTTGCAAAACGGGGCTGGTGGCCGCGTTGTTCGTGGCGGGCATGCCGCTGGCGATCGCCGAAGGCCCCATGGAGCGGGGCGTTGAGCAATGGATGGAGCGCATGCACGGCGCCCCCTGCACCCGCCCCTACGCGGGCACCTTCGTGGTGCTGTCGGCGTCCGGCGCCATGGCCAGCTCCCGCATCTGGCAGGCGTGCGACGGCCAGCGGCAGCTCGAGCGTGTCGAGGCCCTGAGCGGCACGCCGCGCACCGTCTTCCGGCGCAATGATGAGGTGCGCACGTTCTGGCCGCAGTCCCATGTGGTGCGGGTGGACCGCCGCGAGGTGTCCGGCCTGTTCCCGAGCGTGCCCGTGGTCACGGGGGCGGCGATCTCTCAGTTCTACGCGGCCCGCCTGCTGGGGCAGGAGCGCGTGGCCGGGCGGGTGGCCGACGTGGTGTGGTTCAAGCCGCAGGACAGCCTGCGCTTTGGCTACCGCTTCTGGAGCGAGAAGGACACGGGCCTGGTGGTGAAGCTGCAGACGCTCGATGCCGAAGGCCGGGTGCTGGAGCAGTCCGCATTCTCGGAGTTGGATTTGAACGCGCCGGTGCGCGCGGACCAGCTCTCGCGCCAGATGGATGCGACAGCGGGCTACAAGGTGGTCGCGCCCTCGGTGGTCAAGACCACGGCCCAGGACGAGGGCTGGACGCTGCGCCAGTCCATCGCCGGGTTCGTGCCCGTCAGCTGCCACCGCCGCGCCGTCTCGGCCGCCGACGAGGCCACGGGCGTGCTGCAATGCCTGTACTCCGACGGCCTGGCCTCGGTGTCCCTGTTCCTGGAAACCTTCGATGCGCGGCGGCACCCGGCCCAGCCGCAGGTCTCCAGCATGGGCGCAACGCAGATGATCGCCCAGCGCGTGCCGCCCGATGCGTGGCTGACGGCTGTGGGCGAGGTGCCGCTGCAGACCCTGCGACTCTTTGCGGGCCAGTTGGAGCGCACACGCTGAACGCGCCGGGCGGGAACCAATTGGCTCCGCGCACTTCACAGTGACACGCTGTTGCATGACGGCATTCGCCGCAACAATTCAAGAAAGGTCGATGATGCTGAAATTCGATGGAAACGCGCTGCGCGGTGCAGCGCTGACCTGCATGATTGCCGCGCTGGCTGGCGGCGCGGCGGTGGTGGCACCGCAAGCCGCCTGGGCGCAGCCTGCGGCGGTGGCCCGGGGCCTGCCGGACTTCACGGACCTGGTGGACCAGGTGGGGCCGTCCGTGGTGAACATCCGCACCGTGGAGAAAGTCTCGGGCCGTACCGGCCTCAATGGCATGGACGAGGAGATGCTGGAGTTCTTCCGCCGCTTCGGCATGCCCATTCCCAACGTTCCCAAGCAACAGCGTCCCCAGCGCCCGCAGCAGGAGGAGGAACAGCCCCGGGGCGTGGGCTCGGGCTTCATTCTCACGTCCGACGGCTTCGTCATGACCAACGCGCACGTGGTCGAGGGTGCGGACGAGGTCATCGTGACGCTGACCGACAAGCGCGAGTTCAAGGCCAAGATCATCGGCGCGGACAAGCGCACCGACGTGGCTGTGGTCAAGATCGAAGCCACGGGCCTGCCAGCGGTCAAGGTGGGCGACGTGGGCCGCCTGCGCGTGGGCGAATGGGTGATGGCCATCGGCTCGCCGTTCGGCCTGGAGAACACGGTGACCGCAGGCATCGTCAGCGCCAAGCAGCGCGACACGGGCGACTACCTGCCCTTCATCCAGACGGACGTGGCCATCAACCCCGGCAACTCGGGTGGGCCGCTGATCAACATGCGCGGCGAGGTGGTGGGCATCAACAGCCAGATCTACTCGCGCTCGGGCGGCTTCATGGGCATCTCGTTCGCCATTCCCATGGACGAGGCCATGCGCGTGAGCGAGCAGCTGCGTGCCTCGGGCCGCGTCACGCGCGGCCGCATTGGCGTGCAGATCGGCCCGGTCACGCGCGAGGTAGCGGAATCCATCGGCCTGGGCAAGCCGCAGGGCGCGCTGGTGTCGGGCGTCGAGGCAGGTTCGCCTGCAGACAAGGCGGGCGTGGAAGCGGGCGACATCATCACGCGCTTCGACGGCAAGACCATCGAGAAGGTGGGCGACCTGCCGCGCCTGGTGGGCAACACCAAGCCCGGGAGCAAGAGCACCGTGACGGTGTTCCGCCGGGGTGCCTCGCGCGACCTGACCATCACCATCGCCGAGGTCGAGCCGGACAAGCCCGCCGCCAAGGCATCCGAGCGTGAAGAAAAGCCCAAGGCGTCCGCCGCCGCGCAGCAGCTGGGCCTGGCAGTGACCAACCTCACCGATGCGCAAAAGAAGGAGCTCAAGGTCAAAGGCGGCGTGCTGGTGGCGTCGGCCACGGACGCGGCGGCCCGCGCTGGCCTGCGCGAAGGCGACGTGATCCTCGCGGTTGCCAACACCGAAGTGACGAGCGTGAAGGAGTTCGAAGCCGCGCTGGCCAAGGCAGACAAGGCCAAGTCCATCAACGTGCTGTACCGGCGCGGTGAATGGGCGCAGTACGCGCTGATCCGGCCCGCGCGCTGACCGCGCCAAGGGGCTGAGAAAAAGGGGCTGCGCGGCGGTGCAAGCCCCTTTTTTCAGGTCGGCTTTTGGATGGGGCTCACTATTTTTTATCCGGGCTGAGGACCGCTGGGCGTGTGTTGATGTTAGCTATCGCTTACATATCCAGGCTCCTATCAATCAGTTTCGATAGAATAGAGGTCCCTGTTCAATGCTTATCCGCATATTGAAGGACGCTGGAACCACGATACGGGATGCGGCCCGTGCCATGCACAGCCGATCCACAGCTCACCCACAAGTTGTCCAGCGTTGTTGTTGCGTAGATTGTGAATAAGCTGTGCATAAAATTCCTGTTGCACCCTGGCAACTCCCCTGCAATGCAGTCGGGCAGGCTGTTCGTGGCGGGCTTTTTGCCTACAATGAAGCTCCAACCATCGCAGTTGCCAAAGATTGTTGGTTCAGGGCGCGTCGCCACTCGACGCGCCCTTTTTTCTTGTGTGCGCCGTTTTAATTCAATCACTTGACGTTTTTCGTTGATGAACCACATCAGAAATTTTTCCATCATCGCGCACATCGATCACGGCAAGTCCACGCTGGCGGATCGCTTGATCCAGCGCTGCGGCGGCCTCGCTGACCGCGAGATGGAAGCCCAGGTGCTCGACTCGATGGACATCGAAAAAGAGCGTGGGATAACCATCAAGGCGCAGACTGCCGCGCTGCAGTACAAGGCCCGCGATGGGCAGGTTTACAACCTCAATCTGATCGACACGCCGGGGCACGTGGACTTCTCCTACGAAGTCTCGCGCTCGCTCTCCGCGTGCGAGGGCGCGCTGCTCGTCGTCGATGCCTCGCAGGGTGTGGAAGCGCAGACGGTGGCCAACTGCTACACCGCGCTGGACCTGGGCGTGGAAGTGACGGCGGTGCTCAACAAGATGGACCTGCCCCAGGCCGACCCCGACAACGCCAAGGCCGAGATCGAGGACGTGATCGGCATCGACGCGAGCGACGCGATTCCCTGCTCGGCCAAGACCGGCATGGGCGTGGATGAAATCCTGGAGGCCATCGTTGCCAAGGTGCCGCCCCCGAAGGGCAACCCCGACGGCCCGCTGCGCGCCATGATCATCGACAGCTGGTTCGACAGCTACGTGGGCGTGGTCATGCTGGTGCGCGTGGTCGATGGCGAATTGAAGAAGAACGAGCGCTTCAAGATGATGGCCACGGGCGCCGCCTACGAGGCCAACAGCCTGGGCGTGTTCACCCCCGCCAACCAGCCGCGCGATGCGCTGCGCGCGGGCGAGGTGGGCTACATCATCGCGGGCATCAAGGAGCTGAAGGCCGCCAAGGTGGGCGACACCATCACGCTCGAAAAGAAGCTGCCCAACAACGCGGGCCCCGCCAGCGAGGCGCTGCCGGGCTTCAAGGAGATCAAGCCCCAGGTGTTCGCGGGCCTGTACCCCACCGAGGCCAGCGAATACGACCAGCTGCGCGACGCGCTCGAAAAGCTGCAACTCAACGACTCGTCGCTGCACTTCGAGCCGGAAGTGAGCCAGGCGCTGGGCTTTGGCTTTCGCTGCGGCTTTTTGGGCCTCTTGCACATGGAGATCGTGCAGGAGCGCCTGGAGCGCGAGTTCGACCAGGACCTCATCACCACCGCGCCCAGCGTGGTCTATGAAGTGGTCAAGGGCGACGGCGAGGTCATCATGGTCGAGAACCCGTCCAAGATGCCCGAGCAGGGCCGCATCCAGGAGATCCGCGAGCCCATCGTCACCGTGCACCTGTACATGCCGCAGGACTACGTGGGCCCGGTGATGACGCTGGCCAACCAGAAGCGCGGCGTGCAGATGAACATGGCCTACCACGGCCGCCAGGTCATGCTGACCTATGAATTGCCGCTGGGCGAGATCGTGCTGGACTTCTTCGACAAGCTCAAGTCCGTGTCGCGCGGCTATGCGAGCATGGACTACGAGTTCAAGGAATACCGCGCGTCCGACGTGGTGAAGGTGGACATCCTGCTCAACGGCGAGAAGGTGGACGCGCTGTCCATCATCGTCCACCGCAGCCAGTCCACCTACCGTGGCCGCGCCGTGGCAGCCAAGATGCGCGAGATCATCAGTCGCCAGCAGTTCGACGTGGCCATCCAGGCGGCCATCGGCGCCAACATCATCGCGCGCGAGACCATCAAGGCGCTGCGCAAGAACGTGCTCGCCAAATGCTACGGCGGCGACATTACCCGCAAGCGCAAGCTGCTGGAGAAGCAGAAGGCGGGCAAGAAGCGGATGAAACAGATTGGTTCGGTCGAGGTGCCGCAAGAGGCATTCCTGGCCATTTTGCAGGTGGAAGACTGATGCAATTCATGCAAATCCTCACGTCCCTGGTGCTGGCGGCGTTCGTCGGCTACATAGGCGCCTGGTACTTCGGCGCCATCGAAGGCAACTTCGCGCTGCTGCTGTTCATCGCGACGGCGGTCACGGGCCTGTACTGGCTGGCCGAGCGCTTTTACTTCCTGCCCCGGCGCCGCCGCGCCGCGCAGGCCATCGAGGATGCCGCCGCGCAGCGCCGCGCCGAGCTGGACCGCATGGGCATCCAGAAGGTGGACGGCGACGTTCAAGAGGCCAAGGGCCGCATCCTCATGCAGCCGTGGTGGCTGGACTGGACGGCGGGGCTGTTCCCGGTGATCGCGGCGGTGTTTTTGCTGCGCTCGTTTTTGTTCGAGCCGTTCAAGATCCCGTCCGGCTCCATGATCCCCACGCTGCTGGTGGGCGACCTGATCCTGGTGAACAAGTTCACCTACGGCATCCGCCTGCCCGTCATCCACACCAAGATCACCGAGGGCAGCAAGCCCCAGCGCGGCGACGTGATGGTGTTCCGCTACCCGCCGCAGCCCAACCTGGACTACATCAAGCGCGTGGTGGGCGTGCCGGGCGACGAGGTGGCCTACCTGAACAAGCGCCTGACGATCAACGGCCAGCCTGTGGCCACGAAGGCCGCCCCGGATTTCTTCGATGAAGACGCCATGCGCTACTTCAAGCAGTTCGAGGAGCAGCTCGGGCCCCAGGCACACCGCCTGCTCAACAACCCGGACGTGCCCGCCTTCGTGCAGGGCGCCAGCAATTTTGCCTACCGCGAGAACTGCCGCTACAGTGTCGAAGGCGTGGTGTGCAAGGTTCCCGAGGGGCACTACTTCATGATGGGCGACAACCGCGACAACTCGCAGGACTCGCGCTATTGGGGCTTCGTGCCCGACGGCAACATCGTCGGCAAAGCCTTTTTCGTGTGGATGAATTTCGGTAATCTCAAGCGCATCGGCTCGTTCAATTGACGATGGGCCGCGCCACAACAGCCAACAACAAGGGGGTAAGTTCCATGAAGATGATGCATCGCACCGCCCGCCGCTCGCGCCAGCGCGGCCTGTCTTTCTTCGGCCTGGTTTTCATCGGCGTGCTGGCTGTGGCCGTGTTCGCCGTGGGCGGGCAGTCCGTCCCCATTTTTCTGGAGAACATGGCCATCGCCAAGGCTGCGGAAAAGTCCAAGAACGAAAGCTCGGTGGCGGCTGTGCGCGCCGCCTTCGACCGGGCGGCGGCCATTGACGACATCAACTCCATCAAGGGCAGCGACCTCGAAGTCACCAAGAACGGCGAGAAGGTCGTCGTGTCGTACAAATACTCCCGCGAGATCGCGCTGGCAGGCCCGGCCTACCTGGTTTACCGGTTTGAAGGACGGACCAAGTAGGTGCTGTCTCCCGGTCTTTGCGCGCTGCAGCGCCGCCTGCAGCATGAGTTCTCCGACCCCTCCCTTCTCCAGCGCGCCACCACGCACCGCAGCTTCTCGGCGGACCACAACGAGCGGCTGGAATTCCTGGGCGACTCCGTCCTGAACCTGGCGGTTGCCAGCCTGCTGTACCGGCGGCTGGCGGACCTGCCCGAGGGCGACCTCTCGCGCGTGCGGGCCAACCTCGTCAAGCAGGACACCCTGCACCAGCTCGCGCTGGGCCTGAAGCTGCCCGAGGTGCTGCGCCTGGGCGAGGGCGAATCCAAGTCCGGCGGGCAGCAGCGCCCCTCCATCCTGGCCGATGCGCTCGAAGCCCTGATCGGCGCCGTCTATCTGGACGCGGGCTACGCCAGCGCCGAGGCCCTGGTACACCGTTTGTTTGACGGCGTGGAGATCAACCCGCAGATGCAGGCCGCGTCCAAGGACGCCAAGACCGCGTTGCAGGAGTGGCTGCAGGGCCGCAGAATGAAACTGCCGCAGTACCGCGTGGTGGCCACGGTGGGCGCGGCGCACCGCCAGACCTTCGACGTGGAGTGCGACATCCCCGAGCTGGGCCTGACCGAGCGCGGCATCGGCGGATCGCGCCGCGCGGGCGAGCAGGCGGCGGCGGCGGCCATGCTGGCCACACTGAAAGCGAAGAAGCCATGAATGAAAATGCTACTAAAAATGTAGCTGATAGTGCAGATGCAGCAAGCGCTACAGGCCAAAATGACCTTGAATCCATGCTGGCCGCAGCCCGCCCTGCCGGTGCGCCCGTGGAAGGACAGCGCTGCGGCCTGATCGCCATCGTTGGCAAGCCCAACGTGGGCAAGTCCACGCTGATGAACGCGCTCGTCGGGCAGAAGATCAGCATCACCAGCCGCAAGGCGCAGACCACGCGCCACCGCATCACCGGCATCCGCACGCTGGGCGCGACGCAGTTCGTCTTCGTGGACACCCCGGGCTTCCAGACGCGGCACAGCACGGCTTTAAATAAGTCGCTCAACAAGACGGTGATGGGCGCCATCGGCGACGTGGATCTGATCCTGTTCGTGGTCGAGGCGGGCAGCTTCACGCTGGCGGACGCCAAGGTGCTGAGCCTGTTCAAGCCCGGCATCCCCACGCTGCTCATCGCCAACAAGCTCGACACCGTACACCGCCGCGCCGAGATCGCGCCCTGGCTGCGCGACATGCAGCAGCGCCACCCGTTCGCCGAGTTCGTGCCCATGTCGGCCAAGAACAAGGGCGACATCGAGCGCCTGTACGGCATCTGCGAAAAGTACCTGCCCGAGCAAGCCTGGTGGTACGCCGAGGACGAGCTGACCGACCGCAGCGAGAAGTTTCTGGCCAGCGAGACCGTGCGCGAAAAGCTGTTTCGCTTCACGGGCGACGAGCTGCCCTACACATCGACGGTGGTCATCGACAAGTTCGACGAGGAAAAGAGCAAGCAGTACAAGCGCTTCCTCCGCATCGCCGCGACCATCGTGGTCGAGCGCGACGGCCACAAGGCCATGGTCATCGGCGAGAAGGGCGAACGCCTCAAGCGCATCAGCACCGAGGCGCGGCAGGAGCTGGAGAAGCTCATGGACGCCAAGGTGTTCCTCGAAATCTGGGTCAAGGTGCGCTCTGGCTGGGCCGACGACGAGGCGCGCGTGCGCAGCTTCGGTTATGAATGAAATTGGCCGCCAGCGCTTATCTGGAAAGCGTCTGCAGCTATTGAAACAGTAGCAAAACATGGCCGCGCGCCGCGTCACCGACGAACCCGCCTTCATCCTGCACAGCTACGACTGGAGCGAATCCAGCCTCATCCTCGAAGCCTTCACCCGCCACCAGGGCCGCGTGGCGCTGGTCGCCAAGGGCGCGAAAAAGCCCAGCTCCAACTTCCGCCCCGTGCTGCTGCCCCTGCAGCCGCTGCGCCTGGCCTTCACCGTGGCGGGCGACGGCGAGGCCGACATCCACCCCCTGAAAGGCGCGGAATGGGTGGGCGGCCACGTGATGCCTACGGGCGACGCGCTGCTGTCGGGCCTGTACTTGAACGAACTGCTGCTGCGCCTGCTGGCGCGCGCCGACCCGCACGCCGCCCTGTTCGACGCCTACGCGGGCGTGGCGCGCGTGCTGGCCAGCGAGCATGGCGACGCGCTGGAACCCGTGCTGCGCGCCTTCGAGCTGCTGCTGCTGCGCGAGGTGGGCCTGCTGCCCGCGCTCGACCTGGAGACCGCCACGCTCGGCGCGCTGGCCGCGCAGGCGCGCTACACCCTCGTGGCCGAAGGCGGCCTGCGCGCGGCCACCGACGCCGACCGCGCCAGCCTCAGCGGCGCGCAATGGGGCGCGCTGCAGCAGGCGCAGGAGGCAGGCACCGCCTACACCGCGCTGCTGCGCGCCGTGGCGCCCGTGGCGGCGGAACTCAAGCCGCAGCTGCGCGCCCTGCTGCAATACCATTGCGGCAGCCCCCTGCTGCGCACCCGCCAGCTCATGATCGACCTGCAAGCCCTATGACCGCCGCCCGCCGCACCGCCCTGTCCGTCAACGTCAACAAGGTCGCCCTGGTGCGCAACACGCGCCACCTGGGCATCCCGTCGGTCACCCGCGCCGCGCAGCTGTGCCTGGAGGCGGGCGCGCAGGGCATCACCGTCCACCCCCGGCCCGACGCGCGCCACATCCGCGCGCAGGACGTGTACGACCTCGCCGCGCTCCTGAAAGCCTGGCCGGGCCGCGAATTCAACATCGAGGGCAACCCCACGCAGAACCTCATGGACTTCATCCGCGAGGTGCGGCCCGATCAGGCCACCTTCGTGCCCGACGGCGAAGACCAGTTCACCAGCGACCACGGCTGGAGCTTTCCGCAGGATGCCGAGCGCCTGCGCCCCCTGATCGCAGAGTGCAAGGCGCTGGGCGTGCGCGTGAGCCTGTTCATGGACGCCGTGCCCGGGCAAATGGCCGCCGCGCGTGCCGTGGGCGCCGACCGTGTGGAGCTGTACACCGAGCCCTACGCCGCCGCCTGGGCCACGCCCGGCCAGGAGCGCCAGTTGCAGCAATACGCCGCCGCCGCGCAGGCCGCGCTGGATGCGGGCCTGGGCGTGAACGCGGGCCACGACCTGAACCGCGACAACCTGGCGGCTTTCGTCGCGCGCGTGCCGGGCCTGCTCGAAGTCTCCATCGGCCACGCCTTCGTCGCCGACGCGCTGGAGCTGGGCTACGCCGCCACCGTGCGCGCCTACCAGCAGTGCATAGACCAGGGCCTGGCGTGATCTACGGCATAGGCACCGACATCTGTGACGTGCGCCGCATCCGCGAGAGCCTGGCGCGGCACGGCGACCGCTTTGCCGCGAAGGTGCTGTGCGACGGCGAACTGGCCACCTGGCGCGCGCGCAGCGCCCGCTGGCCCGAACGCGGCGTGCGCTACCTCGCCACGCGGTTTTCGGCCAAGGAATCGTTCAGCAAGGCCATCGGCCTGGGACTGCGCATGCCCATGACCTGGCACGCCTGCGAGGTCGTCAACCTGGCCAGCGGCCAGCCCGCCATCGTGCTGCATGGCGCGCTCCAGGACTGGTTCGACGCGCGCGGCCTGCGCTGCCACATCACGGTGACCGACGAAACCGACTACGCGGCCAGCTTCTGCGTGGTGGAGAGAATTTAAAGCCAAATCGGCCTCCAGTGCTTATCCAGCAAGCACAAGAAGCTATCAAAACATGAGCAATTGGACATGACGGAACACGCCCCCCTCATCATCGACGTGGCAGGCACCCAGCTCACCGCCGCCGACCGCCGCCGCCTCGCGCACCCGCTCGTGGGCGGCATGATCCTGTTCGCGCGCAACTGGGACAACCGCGCGCAACTGCTGGAACTCACCGCCGCCATCAAGGCCGTGCGTGACGACCTGCTGATCTGCGTGGACCACGAAGGCGGCCGCGTGCAGCGCTTTCGCACCGACGGGTTCACGCACCTCCCGCCCATGCGCGCCCTGGGCGAGCTGTGGGCAAAGGATGTCCTGCGCGCCATGGACGCGGCCACGGCTGTGGGCTACGTGCTGGGCAGCGAACTGCGCGCCTGCGGCGTGGACTTCTCCTTCACCCCCGTGCTCGACCTCGACTGGGGCGAGAGCGGCGTCATCGGCGACCGCGCCTTCCACCGCGACCCGCGCGTGGTCGCCATGCTGGCGCGCGCGCTCATGCAGGGGCTGCTGCAGGCGGGCATGGCGAACTGCGGCAAGCACTTCCCCGGCCACGGCAACGTCCGGGCCGATTCGCACACCGAAGTGCCCGTGGACAAGCGCGGCCTCAAGGCCATCCTGGCCGACGACGCCGCGCCGTACCCGTGGCTCTCCACCGTGCTCACCAGCGTCATGCCCGCGCACGTCATCTACCCCCGGGTGGACAAGCGCCCGGCGGGCTTCTCGGCCAAGTGGCTGCAAGACATCCTGCGCGGGCGGCTGCGCTTCGACGGGGCCATCTTCAGCGATGACCTGAGCATGGAAGGCGCGCGGCGCATCGACGGCCAGGTGGTCAGCTACACCGACGCGGCTGTGCAGGCGCTCAATGCGGGTTGCGACCTGGTACTGCTGTGCAACCAGAGCGTGGGCGAGGGCAGGGCTGTCGATGAACTGCTGGACGGCCTGAGCGAAGCCCAAGACAAACGCCGCTGGCAGCCCAGCCAGAACAGCGAGGCCCGCCGCCGCGCCCTGCTGCCCGAGACGCTGCCTCAGCCCTGGGACGACCTGATGGTGCAGCCTGCCTACATGCACGCCCTCGATTTGCTGCCATGAAGTGCGAGGACAACCCCCTGAGCGGCTGCGCCGCTTCCCCCTTCTCTCGCGCTGCGCGCGGGAAGGGGGACGACGCCAGTGGCCTGGCAAAGCCAGCTCCACGGCGTCCGCTGGCCTGGGCCGCGCCGGTTTCAGGTGGCGTTGGCAACACATAGCCCTTTGGAGAACTGCCGTGACCATGCGCGTAGGCGTTTTGACAGGCGGCGGCGACTGCCCCGGCCTCAACGCGGTGATCCGCGCCGTCACCAAGTCGCTCATCCAGCACGGGCGCTGCGAGGTCATTGGCATTGCAGACGGCTTCGAGGGCCTGATGGGCGAATTGCCCCGCACGCGAGCCCTGGGCTGGGAGCAGGTCTCGGGCATCCTGCACGTCGGCGGCACCATCCTCGGCACCAGCAACAGGGGCAACCCCTTGAAAGACGATGCCACGCTGGCCCAGGTGGGCCGCAACGTGCTGGCGCTGGGGCTCGACGTGGTGGTGGCGATCGGCGGCGACGGCACCATGTCCATCGCCCACGGCCTGCGCGCCGTGGGCCTGCAATGCGTGGGCGTGCCCAAGACCATCGACAACGACATTGCGCACTGCGAGCGCAGCTTCGGCTTCGACACGGCGGTGGCCACCGCCACCGACGCATTGCGCCGGGTGGAGAGCACGGCCTACAGCCACCACCGCGTGATGATCGTCGAGACCATGGGCCGCCACGCGGGCTGGCTGGCGCTGGAGGCCGGCATCGCCAGCGCGGCGGACGTGATCCTGCTGCCCGAGATCGACTACGACCTGCAGGCCGTCATCGACCGCTGCCGCGCGCGCGAGCAGCGCCAGCGCTACACCATCATCTGCATCGGCGAGGGCGCCAAGGAGCGCGGCGGCAGCCAGACGGTGCGCGAGCGCGTGGTACACAGCCCCGACCCGGTGCGCTTAGGGGGCGTCGCCCACGTGCTGCGCGAACGTCTGCAGCCGCATCTGCAAAGCGAGGTGCGCGCCACCGTGCTCGGCCACGTTCAGCGCGGCGGCGACCCCACGCCCTTCGACCGCGTGCTCGCCACCCGCTTCGGCCACCACGCGGCGCGCATGGTGATCGACGGCGACTTTGGCCGCATGGTCACGCTGCAAGGCGGCGCCATCGGCAGCGTGGCGATCGCCGACGTGGCGAACACGCAGCGCACGGTGCCGGTGGATCACGAACTCGTCGTGACGGCGCGGGACATTGGGGTGTGCCTGGGGGATTGAGAGAGGTTCAGGGAAAGCTCGGCGCCTTGGGCGCAGGCGTTGGCTCGGTGGCGGCGGGCTGCGCAACCGGCCTGGGATGCAGCTTGGCCTCCGGCACCGGCACCCCCGCCCGCCAGCGCCGCACCACGCGCTGGAAGATCAGCGCGTTGGGTATCTGCAGCAGCGTGCCGGGCTCGGGCGCGGTGGTGTCTTCGAGCGTGGTGTAGAGCAGGTTGATGTCGAGCACGCGGCCCAGGGCGCCGGGCTTTTCCGCCGTGTCCAGCAGCTCGATGTGGTCGCCCACGCGGAACGGCCCCACGGTGAAGATCAGGAACGCGCAGAACAGGTTGGACAGCACGCTCCACGCCGCGAAGAACGCCACCGCGCCCACGGTGGCGAAGCTGGTGAAAGCCGTCCAGAGCACGGTGGCGGACACGCCCAGGCGCTCCAGCACCAACAGGCCCGCACTGCCCACGATGAGCCAGCGCACCACCGCGTTGATGGGCAGCAGCAGCTCCTGCGGAAACTGGTAGTGGCTGCTGGCGCGGCGGATCAGGCGCAGCACCATGCGCTGCAGCAGCAGCGCCGCCAGCACGATGAGCGCGATCTGCGCCAGGGGCACGATCACGTCGAGCCAGTCGCGCGCCCAGTCGGGCAGGTGGCTTTGCAGGCCGCGCATCAGCCCTCGCGGCGCAGCGCCGGGAACAGGATCACGTCGCGGATGCTGGGGCTGTCGGTCAGCAGCATCATCAGCCGGTCGATGCCGATGCCGCAGCCGCCGGTGGGAGGCATGCCGTATTCCAGCGCGCGCACGAAGTCGTGGTCGAAGAACATGGCCTCGTCGTCGCCGCTGTCCTTGGCCGCCACCTGGGCCTGGAAGCGGGCGGCCTGGTCCTCGGCGTCGTTCAGCTCGCTGAAACCGTTGCCGAATTCGCGGCCCGTGATGTACAGCTCGAAGCGCTCGGTCACCTCGGGGCGGGCGTCGTTGGCGCGCGCCAGGGGGCTGATTTCGGTCGGGTGCTCCATGATGAAGGTGGGCTGCCAGAGCTTGTCTTCCACCGTTTCTTCAAAGTACAGCACCTGCAGGCTGGCCAGGCTGCGCTGGGACAGGCGGTCTTTCTCCTCGGTCATGCCCAGCTTCTTCAGGGCGCTGATGAGCCAGGCCGCGTCATCGACATGCGCGCCCGCCTCGGTGTGCGCAAAGATCGCCTCGCGGATGGTCAGGCGCTGGAAGGGCTGGGACAGGTCCACCGCGCGGCCGCCGTAGGTGAGCTGCAGCGTGCCCACGGCCTTTTGCGCGGCGTCGCGCACCAGGGCCTCGGTGAAGTCCATCAGGTCGCGGTAGTTCCAGTAGGCCGCGTAGAACTCCATCATGGTGAACTCGGGGTTGTGGCGCACCGAGATGCCTTCGTTGCGGAAGTTGCGGTTGATCTCGAACACGCGCTCGAAGCCGCCGACCACCAGGCGCTTCAAGTACAGCTCGGGCGCGATGCGCAGGAACATCTCCTGCTCCAGCGCGTTGTGGTGGGTGACGAAGGGCTTGGCGTTCGCCCCGCCGGGAATGGGGTGGAGCATGGGCGTCTCCACTTCCAGAAAGCCGTGCTCCACCATGAAGGCGCGGATGCCGCTCACGGCCTTGCTGCGCGCCACGAAGCGGCGGCGCGCGGCCTCGTCGGTCATCAGATCGACATAGCGCTGGCGGTACTTCACTTCCTGGTCGGCCACGCCGTGGAACTTGTCGGGCATGGGGCGCAGGCTCTTGGTGAGCAGGCGCAGGCTGGCCACCTTGACGGTCAGCTCGCCGGTCTTGGTCTTCATCAGCGTGCCCGTGGCGCCCAGGATGTCGCCCAGGTCCCAGTGCTTGAAGGCGGCGTACAGATCGTCGCCCAGCGCGTCGCGCGTGACGTAGAGCTGGATGCGACCGCCCACGTCGCCCAGCGAGCCATCCTGAAGGGTGGCGAAGCTGGCCTTGCCCATGACGCGCTTGAGCATCATGCGGCCCGCCACGCTGACCTCGACGGGCTGGGCTTCCAGCGCCTCGGGGGTGGTGTCGGCATGCGCCTGGTGCAGCGCAGCGGCGTGGTGCGTGGGCTTGAAGTTGTTGGGGAAGGCAACGCCGCCGCCCTGGGCCTGCGCTTCGCGCAGGGCGCGCAGTTTGTCGCGGCGCTCGGCGATGAGCTGGTTGTCGTCTTGGGGGGCGGGGATGGATTGGTGGTCTGACATGGGCGGTGCCGTGGGCAACAGGAAAGCAGGGAAGGGGCCGGTTCGGCCAAGCCCACTATTTTATGAGCGTGGCCATCGTGCGGGCGATGATGATCAGGTCGCCCCGCAGGCTGCGCGTGCGCACGTAGTCGGCCGAGTGGCGCAGCTTGGCGGGCAGGATGTCCTGCACGTAGGTCTGCTCGGGGTCGCGGCTTTGGCCCAGGATGGCGCTTTCATGGCGAAAGGCCAGCGAGGCCGGGTCGGTGATGCCGGGGCGCACGCTCAGCACCACGTCGCGCAGGGCTTCGGGGTACAGGGCCACGTAGCGCGGCACCTCGGGCCGGGGGCCGACCACGCTCATGTCGCCGCGCAGCACGTTGAAGAACTGCGGCAGCTCGTCGGCCTTGGTGCGCCGCAGCCAGCGGCCCGCGCGGGTGATGCGGGCGTCGTCGCCCACGGTGATGGCGGGGCCGCCTGGCGCAGCGCGCATGGTGCGGAATTTGTAGATGCAAAACGGCTTGCCGTGGCGGCCCACGCGCTGCTGGCGGAATAGCACCGGGCCGGGCGAGTCGCACGCCACCCACAGCGCCACGGCCAGCAGCACGGGCGCGAGCAGCAGCAGCGCCAGGGCGGAGAAAGCAAGGTCAAAAAGCCGTTGGGCCATCAACCCAGCACCTCGTGCAGCGCGGCGATCACGCGGCCCTGGTCGTCGTCGCTCATCGCCGTGAATAGCGGAATGCTCACCATGCGCTGGTAGGCCGCGTCCGCGTGCGGGAACATCTCGGGGGTGAGGCCGTAGCGGTCGCGCCAGTAGGGGTGGCGGTGCAGCGGCACGTAGTGGACGCTGGTGCCTATGCCCCGGTCGGACAGCGCCTGGATGAGCTCATCCCGCGTGGCGCGGGCCTCGTCGCGCAGGCGGATGACGTACAGGTGCCAGGCGTGCGTGTCGCCCTCGGGCGCGGCGGCGGGCAGTGTGAGGGGCAGGGCGGCCAGTTCCGCGTGGTAGCGCGCCGCGAGCTGCTGGCGGCGCTGCACGAAGCCGGGCAGGCGGGCCAGTTGCTCGATGCCCATGGCGGCGGCCACGTCCGTCATGTTGTACTTGAAGCCGGGGGCGATGACCTCGTAGTACCACGCGGGCGTCTTGGACGTGAAGCGGTCGAAGGCGTCGCGGTTCATGCCGTGCAGCCGCATGGTGCGCATGCGCTGGGCCAACGCTGGGTCGCGCGTGACGGCCATGCCGCCCTCGCCGGTGGTGATGGTCTTGTTGGCGTAGAAGCTGAACACCGTCACGTCGGACGGCAAGCGGCCCACCAGCGTGCCGCGCCAGGTGGTGGGCAGGGCGTGGGCGGCGTCTTCCACCACTTTCAGGCCGTGCTCGCGGGCGATGGACAGGATGGCGTCTATGTCGCAGGCCAGCCCGCCGTAGTGGACGGGCATGATGGCTTTTGTGCGGGGCGTGATGGCGGCGCGGATTCTGTCGGGGGCTATGTTGAGCGTGACCGGGTCCACGTCCACCAGCACCGGGTCGGCGCCCAGGTAGCGCACCACTTCCACCGTAGCGGTGAAGGTCAGCGTGGGGGCGATCACCTCGTCGCCGGGGCCGATGCCCAGGGCCTCCAGCGCCAGGTGCAGGCCCGCCGTGGCGGAGTTGACGGCAATGCTCTCCAGCCCGCCGCCCAGGTAGGTGCTGAATGCCTGCTCGAACGCGCGGGTTTGCGGGCCGGTGGTGACCCAGCCCGAGCGCAGGGCCTGGGTGACGGCGGCGATTTCGGCCTCGCCAATGTCGGGGCGGGCAAAGGGCAGAAAGGTCATGGTCTTCCCGGTCTTCCAGGTCTTCCGATGGGGTGGTATTCCACCCCCAACGCCTGCATGTCGGCAGGCTCGAACAGGTTGCGCCCGTCAAAGATGACGGGCGGGCGCATGGCGGCGGCCAGGCGGCTGAAATCGGGGCTGCGGAACTCCTTCCACTCCGTCACGATGACCAGGGCCGCAGCGCCGTCCAGCGCGCCATGGGCGCTGTCCGCGTACGTCAGCCCAGGCTGCTCGCCCAAAGCGATGCGCGCCTGCGGCATGGCGACGGGGTCGTAGGCGCAAATCTCCGCGCCGCGCTGGAGCAGTTGGTCGATGACGCTGAGGCTGGGCGCTTCGCGCATGTCGTCCGTGCCGGGCTTGAAGGCCAGGCCCCACAGCGCGAACCGCAGGCCGCGCAGGTCGGGGCCAAAGCGCTGCACGACCTTGCGCGCCAGCACGCCCTTTTGCCGCTCGTTGACGGCCTGCACGCTTTTGAGCAATTGCAGGTCGTGGCCGCAGTCGGCGGCGGTGCGCACCAGGGCGCTCACGTCCTTGGGAAAGCACGAGCCGCCGTAGCCCGCGCCAGCGTACAGGAAGTGCGTGCCGATGCGCGGGTCGCCGCCCATGCCGGTGCGCACCTGTTCGATGTCGGCCCCCAGGGTTTCGGCCAGCAGCGCCAGCTCGTTCATGAAGCTGATGCGCGTTGCCAGCATGGCGTTGGCGGCGTACTTGGTGAATTCGGCGCTGCGGATGTCCATGGTGACGAGGCGGTCGCGGTTGCGCATGAAGGGCGCGTACAGCGTGTGCAGGCGGTGCGCGGCGTCGGGGTCGTCGGTGCCGACGATCACGCGGTCGGGCCGCATGAAGTCCTGCACGGCGCAGCCTTCTTTCAGGAACTCGGGGTTGGATGCGATGGCGTAGGGCACCTGAACGTTGCGCCCGGCCAGCACTGCGTCCACCGCCGCGCGCACCCTGTCCGCCGTGCCCACGGGCACCGTGCTCTTGGTCACGATGAGCTTGTAGTCCGCCATGTGCTGCGCGATGGCCTGCGCGGCGTCCAGCACGTGGCGCACGTCGGCGGCGCCGTCCTCGCCCGCCGGGGTGCCGACAGCAATTATCTGCACCAGCCCATGCGCCACGGCCTGCGCCATGTCGGTGGTGAACGCGAGCCGCCCCGCCTGGGCGTTGCGGGCCACGATGTCGGACAGGCCCGGTTCGTGGATCGGTATGCGCCCCTGGCGCAGCGCGGCGATGCGGGCGGCGTCCTTGTCCACGCAGACGACGTGGTTGCCCATTTCCGAAAGGCAGGCCCCGGTGACGAGGCCCACGTAGCCGGTGCCGATGACGGTGATCTTCATGATGGTTTGACGGCCCAGGTCAGGCGGTGGGTGCGTAAGAAATACAAGAGGTTGGACGCCGGGCCGATCAGCGCAGCGGGCAGCCTGCGCGCAATGGGCGGCGCGAGCGTCAGCCGCCGCGAGTGCATGCGCGCCTCGGGGAACAGCGTGCGCAGCTCGCCCAGCGGGCGGCCCTGTACGTCGGGGTTGCGGGGGTTGTGTACCACGAAATCGTAGATGAGCACGCCGCCGCCCGGTGCCACCCACTGCCACAGGGTTTGCG
This sequence comes from Acidovorax sp., assembly GCF_047607405.1. Taxonomy (GTDB): domain Bacteria; phylum Pseudomonadota; class Gammaproteobacteria; order Burkholderiales; family Burkholderiaceae_C; genus Acidovorax. The sequence continues at coordinate 26,265 of NZ_JASGDA010000090.1, forward strand.
CCAACTGCCGGCGGAAGTCTTCATCCAGCAGCGAGCTGAACAGCGTGAATGCCAGCACCGCCTGCTGGCTGGCGGGCGGCACGGGCGCGGTGGCGGCGTCGCCTTGCAGGATGCGCACGCCGCCGGGCGTTGATGCGCGCGCGGCGTCGGCGCGGTCGGGCAGCAGCTCGATGCCTGTCAGGCACTGCGGCGTGGCCCCCAGGCGCACCAGGTCCTGCAGGTTGCCGCCGCTGCCGCAGCCCACTTCGAGCATGTTCCTGCCCGCCAGGCCCTGCCATCCGTGGCCGCGCCACAGGGCGGCCATGGCGCGCAGGCGCTCCTGCTGTGCCTGCAGGGCGGCGGCGTTGGTGTACAGGCTGTAGCGGGCTGCGTCCGCCGCCGCATCACGGCGGGCGTAGCGGGCCTTCACGGCGTTGGGTTCGTGCGCGCTCATCGGGTGATCCGCACCACGTCGGACGAGGGCTTGCGCGCACGGGCCATGTCCCACAGGCCGCGCCAGGTGCCCAGGCCGTAGCCCAGGTGAAAGGCCGCGATCACCGCAGGCAGGCGTGGCAGCAGCCGCCAGTCGCGCGCCGCCTTCGCGGCTGCCGCGCTGGCCCCCAGCAGGTACAGCGCATAGGCTGCCATCAGTACAAAAAATGGAGCATGAAAAACGGGTGTAGCGCCCGCCAGTAAAGCACAAGCAGCTATGAAAATCATAGGAATCAATTGGCGCACCGAACCCGGCTGCCCATGCTTGCGCACCACGAAGGGCCGCCAGTAGCCGTACTGCCGCTGCTGGTGGAACAGGTGCCTGAGCGAATCGCGGGGCTGGTAGGTAGAGCGGATCAGGCGGCTCTGCCAGATGCGCCCGCCGCCCAGGCGCAGGCGCAGGTTGTGCTCATCGTCCTGGTTGCGCACCAGGCTTTCGTCGAACAGGCCGTGCTGGTCGAACACGGCACGCCGCCAGCAGCCCAGATAGACGGTGTCCACATCACCTTCGTAATCCGTGTCCCGCGAGCGCGCGCCGCCCACCACCCAGCGGCACTGAAACGCCGCCGCAATCGCCCGCCCCGTGGGGCCGTGGCCCTGCGCCACCCAGGGGCCGCCCACGTTGTCCGCGCCTGTGCGTTCCAGCGCCGCGATGCACTGCGCCAGGTAGTCCGGCGCAAAGCGGCTGTGTACGTCCAGCCGCGCAATCACGCTGCCCTGCGCCCGTGCGATGCAAGCATTCAGCCCGGTGGAGACGATGCGCCCCGGGTTGTGTACCAGCACAAAGCGCGGGTCGGCAGCGCAGCGCAGCGCCAGCAGCTCGCGCGTGCCGTCGTCGCTTTCGCCGTCGGCAATCAGCACTTCCATGCGCCAGCCTTCGGGCAGTTGCTGTTGCAGCACCGATTCGCAAAAGGCGTCGATGTGGCCGCGCTCGTTGCGGCAGGGCACGATGACGCTGAGGAGTGGGGTTGTCATCGGTTCAGCAGGCTTTGGTAGAGCGCGTGCATGCGGTCCATCTGCACGGCGCGGTCGCCGTCGCGGGCGATACGGGCGGCGTTGCGTTCGCCTGTGGCTTGCGCCAGGGCGTCGTTGGTGAGCAGCTTTTGCAGTTGGTCGGCCAGCGCCCCGGCATTGCGGGGTTCTACGAGCCATTGCGCATCCAGCCAATGCGCATTGGCTTGCAGGCGCGTGGCGACCACGGGCAGGCCGCAGGCCATGCTCTCCAGCACGGCGACGGACGTGGCGTCGCTGCCGGGCACCGAGATGGAGACGCGGCTCTCGCCCAGCACGCGGGCCATGCCTGCGTCGTCCAGGCGGCCATGCAGCAGCACGCAGCCCTGCAGGCCGCTGCGCTGCACCTGGGCGCGCAGGGCGGGTTCCAGGCTGCCGCCGCCCAGCAAGTGCAGGCGCAGGGGCGCATCGGCAGGCAGCCTTGCGCGCAGCAGCGCGAAGGCTTCGACGATGGTGTCGATGTGGTAGTTGGGCTCCCAGGCGCGCAGGCTGACGAGTTGCAGGCCGGGTTTCTGGCTCCAGGGCGTGGGCTGGAAGCGCTGCAGGTCCACGCCCCAATGGATTTCCTCGACCGGGCAGGCGGGGCGGTAGCTTTGGGCGGCATCCACCAGGCTGGCGGAGTCGCCGGTGATGAGGTCGGCACGGCGCAGCGTGTACCCCGTCAGCCAGCGCAGTGCAGGGCTTCGGTGTGGCGTGACCAGCAGGTCGCTGCCCCAGGCGGTCATCACCAGGGGGCGCTGGCCGCAGCGCGCCGCCAGGTAGCCATAGGACGTGACGTAGTGGGCATGCACGATGTCGGGCGACAGGTTGGCCACGTGGCGGCGGGCCTCGCGCACGCGCAGCAGCCAATCCAGGGAGCGGCGCACGGGCCGCAAGGCCCGCACGTCCACGCCGTCCACGGGCGCGGGCCGGGCGGTGACCAGCGACACGCGCCAGCCGCGCTGGCGCATCTCCCGCGCCCAGCGCTGCACGTGGGGGCTGGTGGCGTCGCCCAGCAGGCACAGGTGCTTTGCGGTCGTCATGCGGCGTTGGCCCATGCCTCGTAGTGCGGGCGCAGCTCGGGGTGCTGGGCGAGCAGGCGCGCATCCTTCTCGCGCACGTCGCCAATCTGGCGCGCGTGTACGCCGGCCATGATGGCGAAGTCCGGCACCTCGCCGCGCACCTGTGCATGGGCGCACACCACCACGCCCTTGCCAATGCGGGTGCCTGCCTCGATCAAGCTGTGCGGGCCGATGAAGCTGTAGGGGCCGATGCTGACCGGGCCACTGACGTAGCCGGGCTTGGGGCCTTCGTGGCCCGCATAGCTGCGGCCCAGCAGGCGGATGGAGCGGTGCGAGCTGTGCGTGACGATGCTGACAAAGTTGGTGATCTGCACGCCCTCGCCAATGTGCAGCCCCGCCGTGGCGTCGATGAAGTTGAACTGCCCGATGAACACGTGGTCGGCCAGGTCCAGCCCCGCCTCGCCCTCGATGCAGGTGCTGGGCGCTATGCGGGTGTGCGGCAGCGGGCGGCCCTGGCGGTCACATTCGCCAAACACCATGCGGTAGAACAGCGCGTGCCAGAGGCGGCGGCGCCAACGGTTAAGCACGGCTCTCATGGGGCATGTCCTTCCAGTTCGCCAAGGCCCAGAAATAGTAGGCGAAGTACGCCGCCATGCTGGCCGATACGCCCCAGCCCGCGCCCGTCAGCCCGCCCCCATGAAGCCCCGCCAGCAGGCCCGCGAAGAACAGGCATTGCCCGGCCAGCGCCAGGCGCAGCGCCCAGGCTTGCGCGCCCCAGGCCATGGTGACGACGGCCAGGGGCGAGGCGATGAAATGCAGCGCGATGTAGGGCGCGATGGTGCGCGCCAGCGCCCCCGCATCGGCCCACTGCGCGCCAAAGGCCAGCGTGAAGATGCCCGGCCCCCACAGCAGCAGCACGGCGGCCAGTGGGCCCGCGAGCGCGGCCAGCGCCAGCATGGCGCGGCGCACCAGCGCGCGGGCTTCTGTGGGTGTTGGGGCTTGCAGAAGGCGCGGATACAGCGCTTGCGACAACGCGCCGCCGACCAGGGTGGCCGGGGCCTTCAGGTAGCGCAGCCCCAGCGCCCAGAACCCGGCGGAGGTGTCGCCCGTCCACGCTGCAATAACGATGAGCGTGAGTGTGTCTTGCAGCGCGCCCAGAAAGGCGTGCGGAGTGTTGAGCAGCGGAAAGTCGCGGTGCCGCCGGGCCATGCCGCGCAGCCCCGCCATCGGTTGCTGCCACAGCCCCGCCCAGCCGCCATGCGGTGCGGGCCGGGCCAGCAGCCATGCCGCGCCCAGGCTGGCGGCGGTAGCGCCCAGCACCAGGCCCAGCGGCCCAGCCTTGATGAACCCCAGCAGCAGTTGCAGCAGCGCGCCGCCGCCTTGCTGCACCAGCCGCGCCAGGGACAGGCGCGCGAAGTGCTGCGACCGCGTGGCCCACAGCGTCAGCCATTGCGTGGCGGCGGTGCCCAGCACGGCCAGCGGCAGCGTCAAGGCCAGCGGCCAGCCGTGCCCCATGTGCAGCACCAGGGCCGCTGCCGCCGAGGCCACGGTCACGGCGAGCAGCACGCGCGCGCACAGGGCCATCAGCAGCGCGGCGCGGGGTTCCTCGGCTTCCAGCGGCAGGGCGAATTCATAGCGCGCGCAGCCCACCACGGCGATGTTGGCGGACACCGCCCACAGCAGCGCGAACTGCCCGAAGTCGCCCGGGCTGTACAGGCGCGTGAGGGCTGGCCCCAGCAGCAGCGGAATGGCGTGGGCCGCCACGCTGCCGGTCAGCAGCGTCAGCGTGGCGCGCAGCAGCCCGGGCTTCATGGCGCGGCGGCGGCCTCGGGCCGGTAGCCGGGCACCAGTTGGCGCAGCAGGTGTGCCATGGCGGCATGGTCGCCGTCTTGGGCAGCTTGCCGAAGGGCCCGGAGCGATGCTTGCAGCTCTGCCCAGGGGCGGTATTCCTCGCGCGCGCGCAGGATGCGTGGGTGGGCTGTGGGCAAGGGGTTGTCGCCGATCAGCAGCTCCTCGTAGAGCTTTTCGCCGGGGCGCAGGCCGGTGAAGACGATGGCGATGTCGCCTTCGGGGTGATGTTCGTCGCGCACCGACAGGCCCGACAGCGCCACCATGCGCTGGGCCAGTTCCAGGATGCGTACCGGCTCGCCCATGTCCAGCAAAAACAAATCGCCGCCTTCGGCCATGGCCCCGGCCTGCAGCACCAACTGGGCGGCCTCGGCAATGGTCATGAAGTAGCGCGTGACGGCGGGGTGCGTGACGGTGACCGGCCCGCCCGCCGCGATCTGCTGGCGGAACAGCGGGATCACGCTGCCGCTGGAGCCCAGCACGTTGCCGAAGCGCACCATGGACAGGCGCAGCGGGCATTGCCAGGGGCTTGCGCCGCCGCCGAACGGGGCGGTGGGCGACGCGGCGATGGCCTGCAGCACCATCTCTGCCACGCGCTTGCTCGCGCCCATGACGTTGGTAGGGCGCACGGCCTTGTCGGTGGAGACCAGCACGAAATGGCGGGCGCCGCAGTCCAGCGCCACGCGCACCAGGGCGAGCGTGCCGAAGACGTTGTTCAGGATGCCTTCGCCCGCGTTGGCTTCGACCATGGGCACGTGCTTGTAGGCGGCGGCGTGGTAGATGGACGCGGGCCGGTGCTGGCGGCAGATGTCGGCCATGCGCGCCTCGTGCGTCACGCTGGCGAGCAGCGGCACCAGCTCGCACGAGGTATCCAGCGCCTGCAGCTCGTGGTGGATGGTGTAGAGCGCGTATTCGCTGTGGTCCACCAGCAGCAGGCGCCGGGGCCGCTCGCCCACGATCTGGCGGCACAGCTCGCTGCCGATGCTGCCGCCCGCGCCCGTCACCATGACCACGGTACCCGCCAGGTTGCGGCCCAGCAGGCCCGGGTCGGGGGCGACGGGCTCGCGGCCCAGCAGGTCTTCGATCTCGACGTTCTGGAAGTCCGTCACCGTCACGCGCCCGCTGGCGAGGTCCGACAGCCCCGGCAGCGTGCGGATGCGCACGGGCAGGCCGCGCAGGCTCTCGATGATCTCGCGGCGGCGCTGGCGCGTGGTGCTGGGCAGGGCCAGCAGCACGTCGGTGATGGCAAGGCGCCGCACCACGTCCGGCAGCGCCTGCGGCGCGTGTACGCGCACGCCGTTGATGCTGCGCCCCACCTTGGCCGCGTCGTCGTCGATAAAGCCCTTGAGCAGGTACTGGCGCATGTTGCCCAGGCCCGCCGCCGTCTGCGCGCCCGCAGTGCCTGCGCCGTAGATCAGCAGGCGGTGCGGTGCCTGGCCATTGCTGCTGCCCAGGCCCGCCAGCGCCAGCCAGCCCAAAGCGCGGCTGGCACCCACCAGCAGCATGAACAGCAGGGGCTGCAAGATGCCCACGCTGCGCGGCACGCCTTCCCACTGCGCGGCCAGCAGGCAGCCCAACAGCAGCGCCCCGTAGAGGGCGACCGCCTTGCCGGTGGTGATCAGCGCCGTGATGCCCGTGTAGCGGAAGATGGCGCGGTACAGCCCCAGCTTGGCGAAAATGGGGAATGCGAGCGCGGGTGCCAGCGCGTAGGCCAGCCACTGGCGGCCTTCGGGCACGTGGGGCGTGTCCAGCCGCAGCGTGAAGGCCAGCCACATGGCGGCCAGGCCCAGGCACACGTCCATGGCGACCACGACCAGGCGCTTGGCGGCGCGCGACCAGCCCAGGATGCGGCTCAACATGGAATGCGGGCAATGGCTGGGCGGCGGCTCATGGTGCTGGCGCGATCCCGGTTTTTTCCAGCACGTCGCCCACCAGTTCCAGGCGCAGCAGCGGGTTGTCCAGCTCCATCAGCTGCTGCTTGAGCCCCAGGGGCACGGGCAGCAATTCGCACCAGCGGTTGGCAACCCAGCCGCAGTCGTTCAGTTGCGCGGCCGTGGGCGCGATGGCGCTGGCGGCATCCGGGTCGCGCTGCTGCAGCGTGTGCAGCACCTGGGCGAGCGCGTTGGCAGCTTGCTGGAGATCCTGGGGCACGGGCACGGGCAGGTCGGGGCTGATGTGATCCACGTCGGCAATCCAAAGGCCATGCGGCAGGTGGCTGTGCCGTGTGATGCGAAAGCGCTGGCTGCCGCAGCACCGCAGCGTGACCAGCCCGGGCTGGGGCGTCTCCATCTGTTCGATGACGGCCAGCGTGCCCACGTCGCTGAACTGCTCCTCGGGGGCGCCGGCCTGGCGCACTTCGCTGCCTTGGATCAGGGACACCACGCCGAACGGCGCGCCCGCCTGCCGGCATTTGCGCACCATGTCGAGGTAGCGCACCTCGAACACGCGCAGCGCCAGCACGCCGCCCGGGAACAGCACGGAGTTCAGGGGAAACAGGGGGAGCGATGACAGGGTGAGGGGCTGCGTCATGAATGGGGTAATCCCTTGGCTCGCTATCATCCCACGACGCAGCCTGCTTTTTGCCCAGCCATGTTTTTCCAGATCGCCTCTTTCCTGCTCGATGTCGTCGGTGGCCTGCTCGCGGGGGCATGCCTTTTGCGGCTGTACATGCAGTGGCAGCGCATCCCGTTCGCCAACCCGGTCGGCGGCCTGGTCTTCGCGCTGACGGACTGGCTGGTGATGCCGCTGCGCCGGGTGATTCCGCCCACGGGGCGCTGGGACGCATCGAGCCTTGCCGCCGCCGTGCTGCTGCAGCTGGTGCAGTACGTGTTGCTGCTATTGCTGCTGGGCGCGGGCGCCGCCTGGGCCTGGCTGCCGTGGCTGGCCCTGTTCGGGCTGGCACGGGTGGCCGTGTCGGGGCTGATGGGGCTGCTGATCGTCCATGCCGTCCTGTCGTGGGTGCAGGCGCGGTCGCCGTTGTCGAGCGTGGTCGCGCGGCTGTGCGAACCGTTACTGCGGCCGTTTCGCCGCGTCATTCCGCTGATGGGCGGCATCGACCTGTCGCCGCTGGTGGTGTTGGTGCTGCTGCAGGTGGCGATGATCGTGCTGGGGCACCTGCAGGCGGGTGTGATGCGCTGATCTGAAAATATCAGTCAAATTGGCCGCTAGCGCTTATGGGGTAAGCGCTAGCAGCTATCAAAAAGTGAGTTACATCACCGCATCGGCAGGCAGCCGCTGCAGCATCGCCAGGCTGCTGGCCACGGTGTCGCGCAGTTCGCGCCGGTCGCAGATCAAGTCCACGGCGCCCTTGGTCTGCAGGAACTCGGCGCGCTGGAAGCCCTCGGGCAGCGTGACGCGCACGGTGGATTCGATCACGCGCGGGCCCGCGAAGCCGATCAGGGCCTTGGGCTCGGCGATCACGATGTCGCCCACGAAGGCGAAGCCCGCGCTCACGCCGCCCATGGTGGGGTCGGTCAGCACGCTGACGTAGGGCAGGCCCTTCTTCGCCAGGCGGGTGAGGGCGGCGTTGGTCTTGGCCATCTGCATCAGCGACAGCAGGCCCTCTTGCATGCGCGCGCCGCCGGTGGCGGTGAAGCAGATGAACGGCACCTTTTGCTCGATCGCCGTCTCGACGCCGCGCACGAAGCGCTCGCCCACCACGCTGCCCATGCTGCCGCCCATGAAGTCGAACTCGAAGCAGGCGGCCACCACGTTGATGCTCTTGACCGCGCCGCCCATGACGATGAGGGCATCGGTCTCGCCGGTGGCTTCCAGCGCTTCTTTCAGGCGCTCGGGGTACTTGCGGCTGTCCTTGAACTTGAGGGCATCGACCGGCAGCACTTCCTGGCCGATCTCGTAGCGGCCTTCGGCGTCCAGAAAGGCGTTGAGCCGCGCGCGCGCACCGATGCGGTGGTGGTGGCTGCAGTGGGGGCAGACGTTCTGGTTGTGCTCCAGGTCGGTCTTGTAGAGCACGGTTTCGCAGCTCGGGCACTTGATCCACAGGCCCTCGGGCACCTGGCGGCGCTCGGTGGGGTCGGTTTGCTGGATTTTGGCGGGCAGCAGTTTTTCGAGCCAGGACATGGTGTGCTTTCTCCTTCGGAATTGCCGAATTATGCGGCGGGCTGCGTGTCCAGCGCCTTGCGGATGCCGCGCAGGAAGTCGATGGTGACGGGCACGACCTTGGCGTGCTCCTGGTCTTCGATCAACTGGATGATGCGGCTGCCGATGACCACGGCGTCGGCCACCTTGCCGATGGCCTGGGCCGTGGCCGCGTCGCGGATGCCAAAGCCCACGCCCACGGGGATGTGGACGTGCTGGCGGATGCGGGGGAGCATTTGCTCGACCGCGCTGGTGTCGAGCGCGCCGGAGCCGGTCACGCCCTTGAGCGACACGTAATAGACGTAGCCGCTGGCGATGCGCGCCACCTGGGCCATGCGCTCATCCGTGCTGGTGGGGGCCAGCAGGAAGATCAGGTCCATGCCGTTGGCGCGCAGGTTGGCGGCGAACTGCTCGCATTCCTCGGGCGGGTAGTCCACGATGAGCACGCCATCGACGCCAGCGGCTGCCGCATCGCGCACGAAGGCATCCGCGCCGTGGATCTGGTCGTAGCGCTCCACGGGGTTGGCGTAGCCCATCAGCACCACGGGCGTGGTGGTGTTGCGCTGGCGGAAGTCGCGCACGTGGCCCAGCACCTCGGCCATGCCGATGCCCAGGGCCAGGGCTTTCTCGCCCGCCTTCTGGATCACGGGGCCGTCGGCCATGGGGTCGGAAAACGGCACGCCCAGCTCGATCACGTCGGCCCCGGCGTCCACCATGCCGTGCATCAGCGCGGGCGTGATGTCGGCGAACGGAAAGCCTGCGGTGACGTAGGGGATCAGCGCCTTGCGGCCCTGGGCCTTGAGTTGTTCAAAGGTGGTGGCGATGCGGCTCATGGCTTGGCCCCTTCTGCTGCGCCCTTCACGGTCAGGCCGCGCATGGAAGGCCGGTCGTAAAAGTCTTCGCCTGACAGGTCGGCCACGGTGCCAATGTCCTTGTCGCCCCGGCCCGACAGGTTGACCAGGATCGCCTGGTCGGGCCGCATCGTGGGCGCGAGCTTGAGTGCGTGCGCAAAGGCGTGGCTGGATTCGAGCGCGGGGATGATGCCCTCGGTGCGGCAGAGGTGGTGGAAGGCGGCCAGCGCTTCCTTGTCAGTGATGCCCACGTATTCGGCGCGGCCAATGTCTTGCAGCCAGGCGTGCTCGGGGCCGACGCCGGGGTAGTCCAGCCCCGCGCTGATGCTGTGCGTTTCGGTGATCTGGCCGTTTTCGTCCTGCAGGATGAAGGTGCGGTTGCCGTGCAGCACGCCGCTGCTGCCGCGCTGCAGGCTGGCGGAGTGCTTGCCGCTGTCCAGCCCCTCGCCTGCGGCTTCCACGCCGATCAGGCGCGTCTTCGCGAAGGGGATGTAGGGGTGGAAGATGCCCATGGCGTTGCTGCCGCCGCCCACGCAGGCGATCACGGCATCGGGCTGCTGGGCCGCGATGTTCTGCGCGGCCAGAATGGCGGGCATCTGCGCGATGGCCTCCTTGCCGATCACGCTCTGGAAGTCGCGCACCATCATGGGGTAGGGGTGCGGGCCCGCCACGGTGCCGATGATGTAGAAGGTGTTGTCCACGTTCGCCACCCAGTCGCGCATGGCCTCGTTGAGTGCGTCTTTCAGCGTCTTGCTGCCGGATTCGACGGGCACCACGGTGGCGCCCAGCAGCTTCATGCGATAGACGTTGGGGCTCTGGCGCTTCACGTCCTCGCTGCCCATATAGACCACGCATTCCAGCCCGTAGCGCGCGCAGATGGTGGCCGTTGCCACGCCGTGCTGGCCCGCGCCCGTCTCGGCAATGACGCGGGGCTTGCGCATGCGGCGCGCCAGCATGGCCTGGCCGATCACGTTGTTGATCTTGTGCGCGCCGGTGTGGTTGAGGTCTTCGCGCTTCAGGTAGATCTGCGCGCCACCCAACTCGCGGCTGGTGCGCGCCGCGTGATAGACGGGCGAGGGGCGACCCACGAAGTGCGCCAGTTCGTACTCGAACTCGGCCAGGAACTCTGGGTCGTGCTGGTAGCGCGCATAGGCGTCGCGCAGTTCGTTGATGGCGTGGGTCAGCGTCTCGCTGACGAAGCTGCCGCCATAGGGGCCGAAGTGGCCCGAGGCATCAGGTTGCTGATAGGAAGTCATGGGTGGGGTTCTTTGCAAGTAATGCATCGGCCGCGCGCACGGCGGCGACGAAGCGTTGGATCTTTGCGGCGTCCTTGATGCCCTTGATGGGTTTTCCATCAGGGCCGTCGGCCTCGACGCCGGAACTCACGTCAACCGCCAGCGAAAGACCTCGCGGGCGGACTTGCAAAATGCCATCGGTCACGTTTGCAGGCGTGAGTCCACCAGACAAAACGAGGTGAGAGGCTACGCTTGGTGGAAGGAGTGACCAATTGAATGCCTTGCCGCCGCCGCCATAGCCTTCGACGTGCGCGTCGAGCAGGATGGCCTGGGCGTGAGAGTAATCGTGGGCGTATTTTACGAGGTCGAACTGCGCGGCACCGTCGCCCAGGGGAATGCGCGCAGCCCGCAGGTAGGGGCGCGCGCCATGGCCCGTGGCGGCCAGGCAGTCCTGTGGAGATTCTTCACCATGAAATTGCACTGTAGCGCCCGCCAGTAAAGCACAAGCAGCTATAACTTCGGTAGCGGTTGGATTCACGAACAGCAGCACGGGCGTGACGAACGGCGGCAGCCGCCGGGCCAGTTGCGCCGCCCGCTCGGGCGTCACGGCGCGGGGGCTTTTGGCGTAGAGCACGAAGCCGATGGCGTCGGCCCCGGCGGCGACTGCGGCATCTACGTCTTCTTCACGGGTCAGCCCGCAAATCTTGATGCGGGTGCGGACGGCATGGTTCATGGAAGCCAATCATAGGCAGGCGTGCGGTCGGGCAGGCCCCAGGCCGCGTCATACACCGGGCCCAGAAAGTACAGACCGTCCGGCGAGAACGTGGGCGCTGCTGCATCGCGCGACCTGGCCGCGAGCACCTGCGCCATCCACGCGGGCGGGCGGCTGCCCTGGCCCACGGCGATCAGGCAGCCCATGATGTTGCGGATCATGTGGTGCAAAAAGGCATTGGCCTCGAACTCGAAGCGCCAGTAGCAGGGCGCCTGCGCAACGGCATCCGCGCCGCGCCGGGTGATGGTGATGCGGTGCAGGGTCTTGACGGGTGTATGCGCCTGGCAGGCCGAGGCGCGGAACGAGGTGAAGTCGTGCTCGCCCAGCAAGTGGTCTGCCGCCTGCTGCATGGCGCCATGATCCAGCGGCTGGAACACCCAGCCCACGCGCCCGGCATCGACGCTGGGCCGCACGGGCGACTGAAGCAGCACGTAGGCGTACCGCCGGGCCACGGCGCTGGCGCGGGCATGAAAACCGTCCGGCACGGGCCGCGCCCATTGCACGGCAATGTCGGTCGGCAGGAAGGTGTTGGTGCCGCGCACCCAGGACGAAGGCGTGCGGTTCAGCGGCGTGTCGAAGTGAACCACCTGCATCAGCCCATGCACGCCCGCATCGGTGCGGCCCGCGCACAGCGTATGGACGGGCTGCGCAGCAAAGCGGCTCAGGGCCGCTTCGAGCTTGTCTTGAATGGTATTGCCCGAGGGCTGGCTCTGCCAGCCGTTGTAGCCCTGGCCGCTGTAGCTGACACCCAGCGCCACCCGCGTCATGGGGTGGCCTGGGGCGGGGTGGAAATGGCTGCCTGCAGGGTGCGCCGCATCAGCCCAGTTCGGCCAGCATGCGCTGGGCGCGGGTCTTGAGCGCGCCGCTGGACTCGGCCACCACTTCTTCGATCAGCGTGCGCGCACCATCCGTATCGCCGATGGCGTTGAACTCCTCGGCCAGAGCCAGCTTGGTGGCCAGAGGGTCGTCCTGGGCTGCGGAGGCGCCGTCATCGCCGGTGGCAGCGGGGGCGGGCACCTCAGCCACGGCCACTGGAGCGGCCATGGGCTTGGAAGGCGCGTTGAGGTCCAGCGAAAGGTCGCCCAGGTCGAATTCGAGCGGGCCGGGTTCCGGGGTGTTGGCGCTGATCGGCATGGGACCGGAGGGGGCCATGCTGAGATCGCTCGCGCTGGGGAATTCCAGGCTGGCAGCGGGCGGGGGTGGCGCAGGGCGGTGTACGGCGGGCTCAGGCAGGTCGGGCAAATCCAGCGAAGGGCGCAGCGCTTGGTTTTCGTTCAAGTCGCTGCTGTGCGTGTGCGTGCTGTCAGCAGCCGCCGCTGCTGCAAGCGCGAAGCCGCCAGGCGCTGCGGGCGCTTCGGTCAGGGCATCGTCCGGCAGATCCAGGTCGAGGTCCAGATCGAGATCGGGCGGCATTGCCGCCGTGGCGGCAGCTGCACCGGCTGCGGCAGCGCCTGCAAAGGTGCTGGGGAAGCCGCCCGGGGGCAGCGAGGGCGATTCGTCCTCGCCCATGCCGGGGCGACCGCCGGGCTGGTACAGGCGGTTTTCGGGATCCAGGTCGCGGCCCAGGTCGGCGATGCGGTTCCAGTCCGGGCCTTCACCCTGCGTGAGCCTGAACACGTCGCCCGCCACAGCCTCGAAGGACTTGCGGTCCTGGCGCTTGGCGTAGATCTCGGCCAGCTTCACGTGTACGGATACGCGCGCGGGGTTGTGGCGCACGGCTTCCTTGAGGATTTCCTCGGCCTGCAGGTCACGGCCATAGGCCAGGTACACGTCGGCCTCGGCCACCGGGTCCACGTCGCCGCCGGCATCGAGCTGGCTGGGCGAGTAGGCCATGGACGAGCCCGTGGTCATCTCGCTGTTGGCCGTGTCGATGCGCTGGCCGCCGCTGGCGCCGAAGAACGAGTCGGGCTGGATGCGGCTTTCGAGGAAGGAGCTGTCCACGCCAGCGCCCTGGCGGCGGCGCTGCACCACGCGGTAGGCGCCGTAGCCGAGCAGCAAGGCCAGCAGGCCGCCACCGGCCAGGGGCAGCACGGGGTCGTCCATCAGGCCATCCAGGAAGCCCGGTTCCTTGACGGGAGCTGGCGGCGGCGCGGGCGCGCGGACGGGTGCCGAGGCAGGCGCCGATGCGGGTGCCGAAGCTGCTTCGGCGGGTGCGGGCGCATCTGCGGTGGCGGAGACCGCCGAGGCAGGCGCTTGCGGCGCAGTGGGCATGGCGGCGACGGCGGGTGCTTCCACGGCAACGCCGGTCGGGGCGCTCGCGGCGGATGCTGCTGCCGCAGGTGCCGAACTGCCCGCCGCAGCCGAGGCTGCACTGAGCTTGTTCAGGTCAGTGATGTTCTTGGACAGCTCGGCCATGCGCGTGGCGGCCTCGCCAGCCTGCTTGTCCTTGGCAACCTGGTCCTCGGCCGCTTTCTGGCCGGTGACGGAGCCTTTGGACAGGGTGAGCTTGTCGGGCGCTGCGGTGGAGGGCCTCTTGTCATCGACGCGGGCCTGCACCGCTCCGGACGCCGACCGTTCGGCAGCGGCCACGGGGGTGCTGGGCGCGGCGCCCGCGAGCTTGCGGCGGAAGTCGTTGAAGTCGCGCGCTTGTGCCGCCAGGATCTGGCGGGCCTCGGGCGCGGGCGTGGCCTGCGCGGCGCTCTCGCTGGGCATCTGCAGCACGGCACCGGCCTTGAGGCGGTTGACGTTGCCGCCGATGAAGGCGTCCGGGTTGGCGCGCATCATGGCCACCAGCATCTGGTCGAGCGACACGCCCGCAGGGCGGTAGGCGTTGGCGAGGCGGCCTGCCGTGTCGCCAGCCTGCACGGTCACGCCATCGGCGGGCGCGCGGCGCGGGGCGGCAGCCGGGCGGGGCGCGGGGGGTTCCACAGC
>NZ_JASGDA010000091.1:0-64809 GCF_047607405.1 Acidovorax sp.
GCGCGTGGCGGGCCAGCCGCTCACGCTGCGCGTCGTCGGCAAGGCGCTGGCAGGCCAGCCCTGGAGCGGTAGCGCGGCGGCAGGCGAGTGCGTGCGCATCATGACCGGCGCCGTCATGCCTGCGGGGCTGGACACGGTGGTGCCGCAGGAGTTCGTCACCGTGCAGGATGACGGCATCACCATCCCCGCCGACGCCGTGCGCCCCGGCGCCAACCGCCGCCGCAAGGGCGAGGACCTGATGCAAGGCCGCGCGGCGCTGGCGCGCGGCGAACCGCTCACGCCCGCCGCGCTGGGCCTGCTCGCCAGCCTGGGCCTGCAGACGGTGACGGTGCTGCGCCGCCTGCGCGTGGCGTATTTTTCGACCGGCGACGAGATCCTGAGCCTGGGCGAGCCCCCGCGCGAGGGCGCCGTCTATGACAGCAACCGCCACGCCATGCGGGGCCTGCTGGCGCGCCTGGGCGTGGACGTGATCGACCTGGGCGCCGTGCGCGACGACCCCGCCCAACTCGAAGCGGCCCTGCTCGAAGCCGCCCGCCGCGCCGACGCCATCGTCACCAGCGGCGGCGTGAGCGCGGGCGACGCCGACCACACGCGCACCATGATGCAGAAGCTGGGCGACGTGGCCTTCTGGCGCATCGCCATGCGGCCAGGCCGCCCCATGGCTGTCGGCAGAATTCAAGCCAAATCGGCCTCTAGCGCTTATCCATCAAGCACAGGTAGCTATCAAAACAATAGTTCAGTGCTGTTCGGCCTGCCCGGAAACCCCGTGGCGGTGATGGTGAGCTTCCTCGCCTTCGTGCGCCCCGCCCTGCTGCGCATGATGGGCTGCACCCGCCCCGCGCCGCCGCTGCTGCGCGCGGTGGCCGCGTGCCCGCTGCGCAAGAAGCCGGGCCGCACCGAGTACCAGCGCGGCATCGTCGCCGCCGCGCCCGACGGCACGCTGCGGGTGCGCAGCACGGGCAACCAGGGCTCGGGCATGCTCAGCTCCATGGTGCATGCCAACGGCCTCATCGTGCTGGGCCACGACCAGGGCGACGTGGCCGTGGGCGACGCGGTGGATGTGATGATGTTCGACGGAGTGATCTGATGTTCCAGACCCAGCACCTGCCCCAAATCCTGAACCCCACGCGCGCCGAAGTGGATGCCCTGCCCGGCGCGACGGTGATCGAATTCGGCGCGCCCTGGTGCGGCCACTGCCAACGCGCCCAGCCGCTCATCGAGCAGGCCCTGCAAGGCCGCGCCGACGTGGCCCACGTCAAGATCGAGGACGGCCCCGGCCAGCGCCTGGGGCGCAGCTTTGGCGTGAAGCTGTGGCCCACGCTGGTCTTTCTGAAAGACGGCCAGGAAGTGGCGCGGCTGGTGCGCCCGCAGCAGGCGCGCGAGGTGCAGGACGCCGTGCAGGCCATCGCGGACTGACTGATTTACAGGCTCAGCCCTGCTGGCGCGCCTGCTCCACGCCCCGGTTGGCCAGCGCGTCGGCGCGCTCGTTGCCCGGGTCGCCGGAATGCCCCTTCACCCAGCGCCATTCGATGCGGTGGCCGCCGTTGCTCACCAGCGCGTCCAGGCGCTGCCACAGATCGACGTTCTTCACGGGCTGCTTGGACGCGGTGCGCCAGCCCTTGGCCTTCCAGCCGTGAATCCATTCGGTGATGCCCTGGCGCACGTACTGGCTGTCCAGGTACAGCGTGACGGCGCAGGGGCGCTTCAAGGCCGACAGCGCCTCGATCACGGCCAGCAGCTCCATGCGGTTGTTGGTGGTGCCCAGCTCGCCGCCGAACAGCTCCTTCTCGGTGCTGCCCGAGCGCAGCAGCGCGCCCCAGCCGCCGGGGCCCGGGTTGCCCTTGCAGGCGCCGTCGGTGTAAATCTCTACCTGGTTCAAATCTTGGTGTTCCTGTGTTGGGGTGTTCTGTTGACGACGGGCACGGTGCCCGGCGCGCGCTGAGGGCTGGTGCGCCAGGCGGGCTCCAGCAGGCGCATGCCATGCACGCGCTTGGTGGCGACGATGAAGTATGCCGCGCCCAGGATGGGCCACCACTTCTCGCCCAGCGGGTCCATCCAGCCGAAGCGATCCAGCCACTGCGCGCTGCGCACCGCCGGGCGGTAGCAGCCGAAGCGGGCCGACTCGACCTCGAAGTTGAGCAGCCGCAGCCAGTCGCGCAGGCGCCGGTGGCCGATGAACTCGCCCGCGTCGGGCAGGTACAGCGCGCCGCGCAACAGCCGCGCGCGCCGCTGGCGCAGGCCCCACAGGCTGGCGGGGTTCAGGCCGCTGATGACCACGCGGCCCTCGGGCACCAGCACGCGCTCCACCTCGCGCAGCGCGGCGTGCGGGTCCACACTCAGCTCCAGCGTGTGGGGCAGCACCAGCAGGTCCAGGCTGGCGGACGCGAACGGCAGCGCCACAGGGTCGGCCAGCAGGTGGGGGGTGGCCTCGCCCTGGATGTTCTGCTCCAGCGCCAGCCACTGGTGCGGCATGCGGTTGGCGCGCAGGCCCTGCAGCAGGGGCATGCCCAATTGCACGCTGTGGTAGCCGAAGATGTCGGCCACGGCCTCGTCGAAACGCGCCTGTTCCCAGGCCAGCAGGTAGCGGCCTTGCGGGGAATCGAACCAGTGGTGCAAACCTATAATTTCGTCGCTCATGAACTTGCTGCCGCTGCCCGCCTTTACCGACAACTACATCTGGATGCTGCACGACGGGCGCCAGGCAGTCGTCGTCGATCCGGGGGACGCCGCGCCCGTGTTCCAGGCCCTGGAGCGCCTGGGTTTGCGGCTTGCGGCCATTCTAGTCACGCACCACCACTCCGATCATGTCGGCGGCGTGGACGCGCTGCGCGAGGCCACGGGCGCCGTGGTCCACGGCCCGGCGCGCGAGCGCATTCCCGAGCCGCTGGTGCGGCTGGCGCAAGGCGATGCGGTGGACGTGCTGGGCCTGCGCTTTGCGGTGCTGGACGTGCCCGGCCACACGGCCGGCCACATCGCCTACTACTGCCCCGCCATGGACGGCGCGCCGCTGCTGTTCTGCGGCGACACACTGTTCTCGGGCGGCTGCGGACGGCTGTTCGAGGGCACGCCCGCGCAGATGCTCCATTCGCTGGACCAGTTGGCCGCGCTGCCCGGTGACACCCGCGTGTGCTGCACGCACGAGTACACCCTGTCCAACCTGAAATTCGCGCGTGCCGTGGAACCTGGCAACGCCGCGCTGCTCCACTACAGCAGCCAGTGCGCGGCGCTGCGGGCGCGGGGCGAACCCACCCTGCCCTCGCGCCTGGCGCTGGAGCGCGACATCAACCCTTTCCTGCGCGTGCGCGTGCCCACAGTGGCCCAGGCCGCGCAGGTGAAAAATCAAGATGACGCCGTGGCCGTGCTGGCCGCGCTGCGTGAATGGAAGAACGAGTTCCGATGAAACTTTTGCCCATCGCCTGCCTGGCGGTCGCACTCTGGCTCACAGGCTGCGCCACCACGGGGACGCCGCAAGGCGGCGACACCCCCACGGACAGCGCCCCCAAGTCCCACACGCCCCAGTACCCCAACGGCCCGCTGCGGCCCATCACGGCGGCGCAGGCGGCCAGCGGCGAGGTGGCCTCGCTCTCGGCCCCCGCCGACCTGTGGGACCGCATCCGCCGGGGCTTCGCCATGCCCGACCTGCAGCACGAGCTGGTGCAGGACCGCGAGCAGTGGTACGCATCGCGGCCCGACTACATCCAGCGCATGACGGAGCGCTCCAGCAAGTACCTGTTCCACATCGTCGAGGAGCTGGAGCGGCGCGGCATGCCCACCGAACTGGCGCTGCTGCCCTACATCGAGAGCGCGTTCAACCCCCAGGCCGTCTCTAGCGCCAAGGCGGCGGGCATGTGGCAGTTCATGCCCGCCACGGGCAGCTACTTTGAACTGAAGCAGAACGCCTTCCGCGACGACCGGCGCGACGTGCTCGCGTCCACCCGCGCCGCGCTCGATTACCTGCAGAAGCTCTACAACATGTTCGGCGACTGGCACCTGGCCCTGGCCGCCTACAACTGGGGCGAGGGCAGCGTCAGCCGCGCCATCGCCCGCAACCAGAAGCTGGGCCTGGGCACCGGCTACACCGACCTGAGCATGCCCGCCGAAACGCGCCTGTACGTGCCCAAGCTGCAGGCCGTGAAGAACATCGTGGCCCGCCCCGAGGCTTTCCGCACCGAGCTGCCACTGATCGAGAACCACCCCTACTTCCAGACGGTGGAGATCCAGCACGACATCGACGTGGCCCTGGTCGCCGCGCTGGCCGACGTGCGCGAGGAAGACTTCCGCGCGCTCAACCCGTCCTTCCACAAGCCGGTGATCCTGGCGGCGGGCACGCCGCGCATCCTGCTGCCCTGGGACAACGCCAAGGTCTTCCAGCGCAACCTGGAAGCGCGCCGCGAAGGCCAGTACGCGAGCTGGACCGTCTGGTCCGTGCCCACCACCATGACGGTGGCCGAGGCTGCCCAGCGCGCGGGCATGAGCGAAGCCGACCTGCGCGCCGTCAACAACATTCCGCCGCGCATGCTCATCAAGGCGGGCTCGGCCCTCATGGTCCCCCGCTCGGCTGCGGTGCGGCAGGACGTGTCGCCGCACCTGGCGGACAACGGCCAGGTGGCCTTCGCGCCCGAGATCGTCACCCGCCGTACCACCGTGCGCGCGGGCAAGGGCGACACGGTGGCCAGCATTGCCCGGCGCTACAAGCTGGCCGCATCCAGCGTGGCCGACTGGAACGACGTGCGCGCCAACGCCGCCTTCAAGGTGGGGCAGCAGGTGGTGGTCTATCTGCCGGTGCGCCCGGCCTCGGCGCGGGCCGCCAGCGGCAAGGCGGGCCAGCGGACGGCGGCGCCCGCACGCAAGGGCGGCACGCCGTCGAAGGTCAAGCGCCGCTGACCTTTCACAGCTTCAGGGTGTGCATGCCCAGCAAGCCGAGGATGCCCATGACGATGAGGTACAGCGCCACGATGGTGCTGAGCAACCGGGGCATGACGAGGATGAGGATGCCCGCGATGAGCGAGACGAGCGGGCCGATGCTGAGGCTGAAGGTCATGGATGCACTCCTTGTGGCAGACGAATGAGTCCGCCACTGTAGAGCATCCGACATTGGATTTTGGATTTCTGGCACGCCTTGCTGGCGGACATTTTTATATGTCTTTTTGGCCTCCAGCGCTTATGCAGCAAGCACCAGTAGCTATCAATTTGTGAGTTACCGCCTGTCCACCAGCGCATGCGCGATGGTGGACAGGTCCACGTATTCCAGCTCGCTGCCCACGGGCACGCCGCGCGCCAGGCGCGTGACGTGCATGCCACGGCCCTTGAGCGCCTCGCTGATGGCGTGCGCCGTGGCCTCGCCCTCGGCGTTGAAGTTGGTGGCCAGGATCACCTCCTGCACCGTGCCGTCGGTGGCGCGCTCCATGAGCTTTTGCAGGCCGATCTCGCGGGGGCCGATGCCGTCGAGCGGCGACAGGCGCCCCATGAGCACGAAGTACAGCCCCTTGAAGGCGCCCGTGCGCTCCATCGCGGCCTGGTCGGCGGGCGTCTCGACCACGCACAGCCGCGTGGCGTCGCGCGCCGGGTCCAGGCAGGTAGCGCAGACCTCGGCCTCGGTAAAGGTGTGGCAGCGCGCGCAGTGCTGCACGCTGCCTACGGCCTCGTGCAGCGCGCGCGAGAGCTGCTCCGCCCCCGCGCGGTCGTGCTGCAGCAGGTGAAAGGCCATGCGCTGCGCCGACTTGACGCCCACGCCCGGCAGGCGGCGCAGCGCCTGGATCAGGGTATCGAGGGAGTGGCTGGCAGCCATGTCAGCCATGCAGGGCGCTGCACACCGCCCCTGCCACATGAAACTGGCGCAGCCCCATGCCAGCAGACGCCGTGGAGCGGGCTTGGCCCGGCCACTGGCGTCGTCCCCCTGCCCGCGCAAAGCGCGAGAGCGGGGGGAAGCCGCGTAGCGGCTCAGGGGGGTGTTCCTTCATTTTTCAGAAGGGCAGCTTCATCCCGGCAGGCAGGCCTGCCGTGAGCTTGCCCATCTTCTCGGCCGAGGTTTCCTCGGCCTTGCGCACGGCGGCGTTGAAGGCGGCGGCCACCAGGTCTTCGAGCATGTCCTTGTCGTCGGCCAGCAGGCTGGGGTCGATGGTGACGCGCTTCACGTCGTGCTTGCAGGTCATCAGCACCTTCACGAGGCCCGCGCCGGACTCGCCTTCCACTTCGATCAGCGCCAGTTCGTCCTGGGCTTTCTTGAGGTTGTCCTGCATGGCCTGGGCCTGCTTCATGAGGCCGGCGAGTTGTCCTTTGTTGAACATGGGATGTTTCCTTTTTTGACGAATGGGAGAAGAAATCACACAGGCTTGATGCTGCCGGGCACGATTTTCGCGCCGTAGTCGCGCATGAGGGCTTGCACGTAGGGATCGTTCACCACGATTTCCTCGGCGCGGCGCTGGCGCTCGGCGGCGGCGGCGGCGTTGCGGCGGGCGGGGCTGTCGATGACGCGGCCCACCTCCACGCTGATCTGGCTGGCATGGCCTGCCGCCTCCAGCGCGGCGCGCAGGCGCTCGCGGGCCGTGGGCTGGTTGAGCGACTCGCGCTCCACGCGCAGCAGCCAGTGGGCGCCGTCGCGGGCCACGAGCTGCGACTGCAGGGCCAGTTCGCGCACCAGGGCGGTGACGGCCTCGGTCGCCACGAGCTGCTGCACGGCGGCGTGCCACACGTCGCCTTCCTCGGTGGGCGTGTAGCGCGCCGTTGCGGGCGTGGGGACTGCGGCAGGCGTGGGCTGAAGGCGCTCACCGGGCTCCGGCACTTCGCGCACCGGGATTGCTACAACTTCAGGAGCTACATGTGCTTTTCTGGAAAGCGCTGGAGGCCGATTTCTATCAAAATTCTCCGCCGTGCGAACGGGCAGCGCCACGGGGGCGGGTGTCGGGGCCGCAGGCGGCGCGGGAACCGGCGCGGGCGGCGGCTCAGGCCGTGTCAGAGTTTTTTTTTCAGCCGGTGGGGCACTGCCGCCTGCACCGGGCTTGAAGGCCAGCAGGCGCAGCAGCACCATGGTCAGCGCAGCGTATTCGTCGGGGGCCAGCCCCAGCTCGCCCCGGCCATGCAGGCACAGGCTGTACAGCAGTTGCGTCTCGTCGGCAGGCATCTGCGCCGCCAGCCGGGCCGTCTCCGCCGCCTCGGGGTCGCTGGCATCCACTGCATCGGCCATCTGCGGCACGGCCTGGAACACGGCCATGCGCTGGAGCACGGCGCTCATGTCCTCCAGGGTCGAAGCGGCGGACAGGCCATTGCGGCGCAGCGCGTCCGAGGTCTCGACCACCGTGCGGCCATCGTTCTGCGCCAGCGCGTCGATCAGGCGGAAAACGTAGGAGCGGTCCACCGCGCCCAGCATCTGGCGCACGCTGGCCTCCTGCAACTGGCCGCTGCCGAAGGCGATGGCCTGGTCGGTGAGCGACAGCGCATCGCGCATGGAGCCGCGCGCCGCCCGCGACAGCAGGCGCAGCGCCTGGGGCTCGGCAGGCACGGCCTCTTGCGCCAGCACGCGCGTGAGGTGCTCCAGCACCGTCTCGGGCGCCATGGGCCGCAGGTTGAACTGCAGGCAGCGCGACAGCACGGTGACCGGCACCTTCTGCGGATCGGTCGTGGCGAGCACGAACTTCAGGTACTCGGGCGGCTCCTCCAGCGTCTTGAGCATGGCGTTGAACGCCGTGTTGGTGAGCATGTGGACTTCGTCGATCATGAAGACCTTGAAGCGCCCCTGCACCGGCTTATAGACCGCCTGCTCCAGCAGGCCCTGCACCTCATCGACCCCCCGGTTCGAGGCCGCGTCCAGCTCGGTGTAGTCAACGAACCGCCCCGCGTCGATGTCGCGGCAGGCGTCGCACACGCCGCAGGGCGTGGCGGTGATGCCGCCCTGCCCGTCCGCCCCCTGGCAGTTGAGCGACTTGGCCAGAATGCGCGACACCGTCGTCTTGCCCACGCCCCGCGTGCCCGTGAACAGGTAGGCATGGTGCAGCCGCTGCTGCGTCAGCGCGTTGGTCAGGGCCTGCACCACATGCTCCTGCCCCACCATCTCGGTGAAATTGCGGGGCCGGTACTTGCGGGCGAGCACGAGGTAAGACATAGGGCAGTGATTCTATGGCCCCCGCCAGTCGATACCGGCGCGCCCGAAGCGAGAGACACCGCGCAAGGGCCGCCCCGCCGCGCTGGTGTCGTCCCCCTTCCCCTGGCGCGAAGCGCGTAGAGAGAAGGGGGAAGGCGCGTAGCGCCACAGGGGGTAGAATTCGCTCTTGACGGGCCTCCTCGCATGGTGAAGCGGCCAACCGGGTCAGGTGGGGAACCAAGCAGCCCTAACTGTGGAGTCAGTGCCGGGGGTAAGGCTCGTCAACTTCTTCTTTTTTCCTCCCCCATTCCCTTCGCCCTGCGCGGGCATCTCACGCAGCCACTGTGCCGCGCCCTCCCCTGCAACGCGCCCCGTGGCGAAGCAGGCCGTCAGCAGGTAGCCGCCTGTGGGCGCCTCCCAGTCCAGCATCTCGCCCGCACAGAACACGCCCGGCAGGGCACGCAGCATCAGGTGCTCGTCCAGCGCCTCGAAGGGCACGCCCCCCGCCGTGCTGATGGCCTCATCGATGGGGCGCGGGGCCACCACGGTGATGGGCAGGGCCTTGATGGCGCGGGCCAGGGCTGCTGCGTCGCTCATGCCGTCCTTGCCCAGGTGCTCGTACAGGATGCCCGCCTTGATGCCGTCCAGCCCCAGGCGGCCCTTGAGGTGGCTGGACAGCGAGCGTGCGCCGCGCGGGTGGCGCACCTCGGCCAGCACGCGCTCGGGCGCATGGTCAGGCAGCAGGTCGAGATGGAAGGTGGCGTGGCCGTGGGCGGCGATCTCGTCGCGCAGCAGGTGCGACGCGGCGTAAATCAGGCTGCCTTCCACGCCCGTGGCGGTGGCGACGAACTCGCCCCGGCGGCGAAAGCCGTCGCCCACGCTCAACACCACCGTCTTGAACGGCTGGCCCGCAAAGCGCTCGATGAAGTGCGGCGTCCAGCCGCCCCGCACGTCGAAGCCGCAGTTGGCGGGCTGCAAGGGGGCGATGGGGATGCCTTTTTCGGCCAGCACAGGGGCCCACGCACCGTCGGAGCCCAAACGCGCCCAACTGGCGCCGCCCAGGGCCAGCACCACGGCGCGGGCGGATGCGCGCACCTCGCCCGCCGGGGTGGCGAAGCGCAGCGCGGCGCCATCCGCCCAGCCCAGCCAGCGGTGGCGCATGTGCAACTGCACGCCCAGGGCGCGCAGGCGTTGCAGCCAGGCGCGCAGCAGGGGCGCGGCCTTCATGTCGGTGGGGAAAACGCGGCCTGAGGTGCCCACGAAGGTCTCCACCCCCAGCCCGTGCGCCCAGGCGCGCAGCTCGGGGCCGCCAAAGGCCGTCAGCAGCGGCTCGACCTGCGCCTGGCGCGCACCGTAGCGGGCGGCGAACGCGGCGTGAGGTTCTGAATGCGTGAGGTTGAGCCCGCCCTTGCCTGCGAGCAGGAACTTGCGGCCCACGGAGGGCATGGCGTCGAACACATGCACTGCCACGCCGGCCTGGGCCAGTGTTTCGGCAGCCATGAGCCCTGCCGGGCCGCCGCCGACGATGGCGGCTTCATGGGGGGTTGAAGGGATGGTCATGGTCATCAGAACAGGCTGGCCTGGGGGGTGTCGTCCACCAACACCATGCGCCCGTCGCCCGCCAGCAGGGCGGCATGCACGCGCTCGCCAGGAAACTGGGCCTGCACCGCCGCACGGTAGCGGCGCAGTTGGTCAAGCAGGGCCTGCTGGCGCTCGGGCTGGGCGGCGCTCTTGTAGTCCAGCACCCACCAGCCTGCGCGCTCGGGCGGGTGCTGGCAGTGGACGAGGCGGTCCAGCCGCAGGCTCTGGCCCTGGTGGCGCAGGGGGGCTTCGTTGATGGCGGTGTCCACGCTGGCGGTGTCCCAGGCCCAGGCGCCCTCGCCCGCCAGGATGCGCTGGGCGGTGCGGGCGGCCTGGCGGGCGGCGTCGGGCGTGATGTCGAAGTCCTGCGCCAGCCGCGCCACGCGGGCTGCGGGCCAGCCGTGGGCGCGCAGGTCGGCCAGGGGGGCGCCTGCCACGCCCGCCTGCTCCAGCAGCTGGTGCATGGCTTCGCCCAGGCGGGTGGCGGGGGTGGAGGCTTCGGCAGCGTCCTGGGCCGTTGGATTGGCGCGCAGGTGATCGGGCAGCGGGGGCAGTTCCAGCAGGGTGATGCTGCCGTGCGCGGGGGCTTGCGCGTGCGGGGCCACGGCCTGCGCATCCGCCTCGGCCATCAGCGGCGACAGGCGTGCCCACCAACTGCCGCCAGCCTGCGTAGCGGGCTGCACGGACGAGATCGCCAGGCAGTGCTTGGCGCGCGTCATGGCCACGTAGAGCATGTTCAGCTCCTCGCGCTGGCGGGCCTGCTGCTCCGCGGCCAGGGCATCGACCGCGCTGGGGGGCGGGTTGGATCCGCTGGCCAAAAAGACGAAGCGCGCGGGCGCGGCCTGCTCGCCGGGCCAGTCCACCAGCACGCCCATGGTCTCGGCCTTCTGCGGGCGGGTGTCGGTGTCGAGCAGCAGCACGCAACGCGCCTCCAGTCCTTTGGCGCCGTGGACGGTCAGCAGCCGCACGGCCTGCGCGTCGGCCCGGCCCGGGGCGCGCACGCCGCCCCGCTTCATGGCGCGCACGAAGGCGTAGGGCGTGAGGTAACGGCCCCCGTCGTGCTGCAAGGCGGCCGACAGCAGGGCGCGCAGGTTGGCCTGCACCACGGCGCGCTGGGCGGCGGGCGCGGCGGCTGCGAAGCGGGCCAGCACGTCGGCGTGCTGGTAGATGGCGTGCAGGGCGTCGTGGGGCGGCAGTGCGTCCACCCAGGTTTTATATAGAGCCAAATTGGCCGCTAGTGCTTGCTGGACAAGCGCAGGTAGCTCACTTTTTTGTAGTACATCGAACCAGCTCGCGCCTTCGGCCTTGGCCGCGAGGGCGAGCTGCACCAGGGCGTCGTCGCCCAGGCCGAAGAGCGGCGACTTGAGCGCGCGCGCCAGCGAGAGGTCGTGCCCTGGTGACACCAGCGCGTCCAGCAGCGCGATCACGTCCTGCACCTCGGGCGCGTCGTACAGGTCGGCCTTTTCGGGCTGCACGCAGGGCAGGTGCAGGGCGCGCAGGGCGTCCTGCATGGCGGCAAGGCGGTCGCGCTTGCGGGCCAGCACCAGCACCTCGTCGGGCAGCGTGCCTGCGGCGATCTGCGCGGCCACCCACGCGGCGGCCTGGGCGCATTCGCGCATGCGCTGGGTTTCCTCGGGCGCGTGGCGAGGCTCGGTGAGGCTGTCGCGCCATGCCATCGGGTCGGCGCCCGCGCCGCCGTCCACATCGGGCGGCAGGATGGGGGGCAGGCGCAGCAGCGCGCCGGGGTCTGTGGATTCGGTGGTGTGGCTGCGAAAGCCCACCGTCTCGCCCTGCGCCTGGGCCGCGCCCATGACATGGTTGACGGCAGCGATGACGCCCGTGGCGTTGCGGCGCGTGTGGTCGCAGGCCAGCAGGTCGCCGCCCAGGCCCTCGCGCACGAAGCGCTGCGCGGCGATGAACACCTGCGGCTCGGCACGGCGGAAGCGGTAGATGCTCTGCTTGGGGTCGCCCACGATGAACACGCTGGGCGCTTTCTGGCCGCTTGCGCCACCGCCCGAGCCCGCGTAGCCCGACAGCCAGGCATGCAGCGCCTGCCATTGCAGCGGGTTGGTGTCCTGGAATTCGTCCACCAGCAGGTGGCGCACGCGGGCGTCCAGGCGCTCCTGCACCCAGCCGCTGACCACCGGGTCGGCCAGCATCACGAGGGCCGTGCGCTCCACGTCGTTCATGTCCACCCAGCCGCGCTGGTGCTTGACGGCGGCGTACTGCGCGATCAGGCAGCGCGCGAGGCGCGCCATGCGCTGCTGGTGCTGCCAGGCGGCGTGCTGGCGGCGGGCGGCCAGGGCGCGCTGGCACAGCGCCTGGGCGTGGCGCACCTGTTCGATGCCCGCCAGCTTGTCGCTGAACTTGCGCGGCTCGCCCTTCTGGGTGAGCAGGGCGTCGGCCAGGCCGTCGGCGTTGCCCGCGCTGACCGCCGCCTCCAGATCCACGCCCTTGGCCGAGAAGGTGGGTGCGCTGGCGCGGCCCAGCGCCAGGGCGGCGGCCAGCAGGGCGTCGCGTTCGTTGCGCAGCAGCGCCCGCGCCGGGTCCACGTCATCCGCCAGGTCGGGGAACAGCACCACTGCGGGTTCCACCGAGGCATCGACGGTGCCGTTGGCATCGGCCAGGTCGAACTCCACGCGCTTGGCGAGCGCCGCCTCCAGCGCCTTGTGCGTCTGTGATCGGCCATGGCAGGCGACCACGGCCTCGTAGTCGGCGCGCAGCCCGGCATCGTCAGCCACGGCGTGCAGGAAGGGGCGCCACACCTCGCGCACGGCCTCGGCGTCGTCTTCGAGCAGCTCGAAATGCGCGGGCAGGCCCTGGGCCTGCAGCAGCGCCAGCGGGGCCGTGCCCAGCAGCGCGGCGAACCAACTGTGGAAGGTGCGTATCTGCACCGGCCTGCCGCTGGCGAGCAGGGTTTGGTATAGATTTTGTAGCGCCTCGCGCTGATCCAGAGCGCGCTGGGGGCTGATTCCTCTTGCAATCAGCTCATGGGTCAGGGTGTCGAGCGGGGCGTGGGCGAACTGCTCCAGCCATTCCTGCAGGCGCTGGCGCATCTCGCCCGCGGCCTTCTTGGTGAAGGTGATGGCCAGGATCTCGTGCGGCGCGGCGCCGTCGAGCAGCGCGCGCAGCATGCGCGAGACGAGCATCCAGGTCTTGCCCGCGCCCGCGCAGGCTTCCACGGCCACGCTGCGCGCGGGGTCGCAGGCGATGGCGTAGAACGCCTCACGTGTAACCGGTTGGCCGTTGTGTTCGTAGGCGGCCTTCATTCGCAGAAATCCTTGCGGCAGAGGCCGCGTGCGGCGCAGTAATCGCACACGGCGCCCTCACCCAGCGCGGGCAGCGGCGCGCCCTCTGCGATGCGCTGAAAGTCGTGCTGGATGCCTTCGACCAGCAGGTCGCGCAGATGCACCACGTCTGACTGTTCGTGCATGTGCGTCTCGCCGCGCTCGCCCACGTTGACGTAGGCGGCGCGCAGCGTATCGTGGTGCAGCAGCGCGGCGTAGAAGGCCAGTTGCGTGTCCTCGCCGCCTGCCTTGATGCGCTGGCGGGTGGCGCTGTCGCTTTCGGTTTTGTAGTCGATGACCAGGACGCCGTCGGGCGTGGCGTCGATGCGGTCGAGCTTGCCGACCAGTTGCAGCGCGCCCAGGGGCTGGGTGGCCTCGACCTCGGCCTGCTGGAAGGCGGCGCCCGCCTGTTCGTGCTGCGCCAGCCAGCGCAAGTAGCCGTCGCGCACCTGGGGCCAGCCTGCGGCAAAGGGCAGAAAGTCACCCTCGCCCAAGCCTTGCTGGCGCGTGACGGCCCGGGCGGCCTCGTCCATGCGCACCGTGCGGTCGTGCGTGGGCTCTGCCAGCAAGCCTTCGTGGAAGTGCTGCAGCACCGCGTGCAGCCAGGTGCCGAAGTCGCGCTTGTCCACCTCGGCGTCCAGTTCGTCGGCCTCTTGCAGGCCCAGCAGGCGCAGCGCGAAGAAGCGGTAGGGGCAGTGGCGCAGGTCGGAATACGCGGTGGACGACAGGCGCCGCACGGGCAGTGCGCTGCCGTCCGGCAGGGGCCGGGGCGTGGGTGCGGCGGGCACGCTGCGCGGGACGCGGGCGTCGGCACCGTCCTGGCGCGGCAGGGCCAGCACCAGGGGGCTGGCGAGCAGGGGCTCGCCGCCCTCGTCGCCGGTGCGCCAGAGCACGTCCACGGCCGCAGTCTGCAAGGCGCTGCGCCAGGCGGCGCGCTGGGCGGCCTCCAGGGCTTCGCGGGTGGGCAGGCCCCAGGCGGCGCGCTGGGCCGACGTCCATGGGCCCGGCGGTTCGGGGGATGCGGGCAGGCGCTTTTCGTCGCAGCCGGGCAGCACCAGGGCGGCGAAGGGGCGTGCGAGCAGGTTGGGCAGGGGCAGCACGGCGACCGGCGCGTCGCCCGCGTGGGGCGGGACGTAGCGGGCGGCTTCCAGCACCTCGTTGGCCCAGCGGGTGAATTCGGCCAGGGGCATGCGGCGGGCGGCGCTGGCCCAGGCTTCTGTCTCGGCCTCCTGGCCCGCCTGCAGGCGCAGGGCGACCAGCACGCGCGCGCCTGCGGCGTCGTCCGCCAGCACGGGCCACTGGCCGGTGGCGGCGAGCAGGTCGCGCAGGGCTTGCAGCCACTGCGCCAGGGGGCGCGGTGCGCGCAGGGCCTCACGCCATTGCTGCACTTGTTCCACGCAGGCTTTGACGGCAGGGTGGCGCTGCCAGTCGCGCTCCGCCGCGTCGGCCCAGGTGGCGATGGCGTTGCGGCGCAGGGCGCGCTCCAGCGCATCGAGCGTGGCGGGGGCGATGGCGGGGGCGTGCTTGAGCCAGTCCAGCACCTCGTCGGTCGATGCGTTCCAGGCACAGCCTTTGAGCAGTGCCATGGGCCGCACCGCAGCGCGGGTGGTGGAGAGCGTCCAGCCGTGCTCGTCGCGCACGGCCACGCCGTGGCTTTGCAGATGGGCGCTGATGCGGCGGGTGAGCGCCCGGTCGTTGGCCGCCAGCGCCACGGGCGCGCGCCCGGCGGCCAGGTGCGCCAGCACGCAGGCGGCGGCGCGCTGGGCTTCGTCCTCGGCATCGTGCGCGGCATGCAGGGCGATCTGGCCCATGGGCGCATCGGCAGGCAGCGCCAAGGACAGCGCCCGGTCGCCCCAATGGTCTTG
Organism: Acidovorax sp.; assembly: GCF_047607405.1. Taxonomy (GTDB): domain Bacteria; phylum Pseudomonadota; class Gammaproteobacteria; order Burkholderiales; family Burkholderiaceae_C; genus Acidovorax. The sequence goes on from NZ_JASGDA010000091.1 coordinate 14,811, forward strand.
CAGCGCCTGCGCCAGCAGGTCTGCCTGGAAGCCGCCCAGCAGCACCAGCGCGTCCACGGCGCCGCGCACGCCAGGGTCGAACAGCACGTCGGTGGCGTGGCGCGAGGCCAGCACCCATTCGAGCGCGATGCGCGCCGCCACCGCCTCCAGGCGCAGGGCGGAGGCTTCGTCGGCCTCGGGCAGCAGCCTGCGCGCCTGCGCAGCCCAGGCTTCGCGCCGCGCGGGCGGAACGGCGGCCACCACGGCGGCGAGTTGGCCTGCCGCCTCTTGCAGCGGCGCGGCCAGCACGTCGCGCTGGGCGGCCAGGCCCGCGCGGTCCAGCAGCGCGCGGGCGGTGAGCGTGTCGCGCGCCAGGTCGCCCGCCAGGTCGTCGCCCTGGGGAGAAAAAGGGGCCAGTTGCCGCGCCCAGCTGCGCGTGGTCTGGAAGCGGGGCGCAAAGCCGTCGCCCTGGTGGTCGGTCCAGCAGCGCTGCGCCCAGGGCATGAGCTGGGCGTAGGGCACCAGCACCACGGTGCGTCCAGGGTGCGCGCCGCAGCGCCGCATGTGCGCGGCCGCCTGGGCCAGCACGCCCTGCCACAGCAGGGCGCATTCATCGGATTTCGCTATGACAGTCATAGCGCTCAAGGCCCGGTCGCACCGGCGAACGTGGGATTGGTTTCTGTCACAATGCCCGCACTGTAAACGTACACCCCTGAGGAATCTCCGCCATGGCCAGCGAACTCATCAAACATCTGTCCGACGCAAGCTTTGAAGCCGACGTGCTCCAGGCCAGCACCCCGGTGCTGGTGGACTACTGGGCCGAATGGTGCGGCCCCTGCAAGATGATCGCGCCCATCCTGGACGAAGTGGCGGGCGCCTACCAGGGCAAGCTCACCATCGCCAAGATGAACGTGGACGAGAACCGCGAGATCCCCGCCAAGTTCGGCATTCGCGGCATCCCCACGCTGATGCTGTTCAAGGACGGCCAGCTGGCCGCCACCAAGGTGGGCGCGATGAGCAAGGCGCAGCTCACCGCCTTCATCGACCAGCAACTGGCCTGACCCCTGTCGCGCCCGTGCCGCGCAAGGCGGCGCGGGCGATTCTTTTCCTGTCATAATCCGCCCAGATCACCGGCCTGCACGCATTGGCAGCCGGACCGAGATCCCCGGCACGCCGGGCCTGCAAACAGCAGCGCTCCCGGCACCAGCCCCCACCCCCCAAGATACCTATCCGCTCCGCCAAGGAGTCCATCCATGCACTTAAACGAACTCAAGGCACTGCACGTGTCCGAGGTCCTGAAGCAGGCCGAAGAACTCGAAATCGAAAACACGGGCCGCATGCGCAAACAGGAGCTGATGTTTGCCATCATCAAGAAGCGCGCCAAGGCGGGCGAGCAGGTCTTCGCGGATGGCGTGCTGGAAATCCTGCCCGACGGCTTCGGCTTTCTGCGCAGCCCCGACACCAGCTTCACCGCCAGCACGGACGACATCTACATCAGCCCCAGCCAGGTGCGCCGCTTCAACCTGCACACCGGCGACATGATCGAGGGCGAGGTGCGCACGCCCAAGGACGGCGAGCGCTACTTTGCCCTGACCAAGCTCGATGCCGTCAACGGCGGCCCGCCCGAGCAGAACAAGCACAAGGTGATGTTCGAGAACCTCACGCCCCTGTTCCCCAAGGAGCAGATGAAGCTGGAGCGCGACATCAAGGGCGACGAGAACATCACCGGTCGCATCATCGACATCATCGCCCCCATCGGTCGCGGCCAGCGCGCGCTGATCGTCGCGCCGCCCAAGAGCGGCAAGACGGTGATGATGCAGCACATCGCCCACGCCATCACGGCCAACAACCCCGACGTACACCTGATGGTGCTGCTGGTGGATGAGCGCCCCGAGGAAGTGACCGAGATGCAGCGCACGGTCAAGGGCGAGATCATCGCCAGCACCTTCGACGAGCCCGCCGCGCGCCACGTCCACGTGGCCGAGATGGTGATCGAGCGCGCCAAGCGCCTGGTCGAGCTGAAGAAGGACGTGGTGATCCTGCTGGACTCCATCACCCGCCTGGCCCGCGCCTACAACAACGTGGTGCCCTCGTCGGGCAAGGTGCTGTCGGGCGGCGTGGACGCTGCGGCGCTGCAGCGACCCAAGCGCTTCTTCGGCGCGGCGCGCAAGGTGGAAGAAGGCGGGTCGCTGACCATCATCGCCACCGCGCTGGTGGACACGGGCAGCCGCATGGACGAAGTGATCTTTGAAGAATTCAAGGGCACGGGCAACTGCGAAATCCACCTGAACCGCCGCCTGTACGAAAAGCGCGTGTTCCCCGCCATCGAGCTGAACAAGAGCGGCACGCGCCGCGAGGAGCTGCTGCTGGCGCCCGAGATATTGCAGAAGACCCGCATCCTGCGCCAGTTCATGTACAACATGGACGAGATCGAGTCCATGGAGCTCATGATCAAGAACATGAAGGCCACCAAGACCAACGTGGACTTCTTCGACATGATGCGGCGCGGCGGCTGATTTTCAGCCTGTGCGATAATAGAGGGCTTTTTCTTGCGGAAAGTACGCCAAGCGGTTTGGCGCGGCTCCCGCAGCTGAACTTAAAGGAAAGATCATGAAAGAAGGCATCCACCCCAACTACCGCGAAGTTCTGTTCGTGGACCTGTCCAACGGTTTCAAGTTCGTGACCCGTTCGTGCGTGAACACCAAGGAAACCGAGACCTTCGAAGGCAAGGAATACCCGCTGTTCAAGCTGGACACCTCCAGCGAATCGCACCCCTTCTACACCGGCACGCAAAAATCCGTGGACAACATGGGCGGTCGCGTGGAGAAGTTCCGCAACCGTTTCGGCAAGACCGCTGCCGCTGCAAAGTAAGCCAGCGTCCTGCACCTTGCGCCAAAAGGCAGCCCGGGCAACCGCGCTGCCTTTTTGCTTTTATTCTCGAAGGCCCGCCTTTTCTTGCACCCGACCCGCGCGTGAACTCCCCGACCCCCGCCATCGTGACCCAGAACGCCGTCAGCCGACTGCCCCGCTGGGGCCTGCTGCTGCTGTGCCTTGCCTACATCGTGCCGGGGTTCGTGGGGCGCGACCCGTGGAAAAGCGCCGACGTGACGGCCTTCGGCTACATGCTGGAGCTGGCGCAGGGCCGCACGCCCTGGCTTGCCCCGCTGCTGGGCGGCATGCCGCCGGAGACCGAGGGGCTGCTGCCCTACTGGCTGGGCGCGTGGGCCATCCAGGCCGCGCCGCCGTGGCTGCCCGTGGAGGTGGCGGCGCGCCTGCCCTTCGCGGTGCTGCTGGCGCTCACCCTCATGGCGACGTGGTACGGCGCGTACTACCTCGCGCGCAGCCCGGGCGCGCAGCCGGTCGCCTTCGCGTTCGGGGGCGAAGCCCATCCGCTGGACTATGCCCGCACCATCGCCGACGGCGCGCTGCTGGCGCTGATCGCCTGCCTGGGGCTGGCACAGCTGTCGCACGAGGTGACCAGCTACCTCGTGCAGCTCGGCTGCACCGCCCTGCTCTTCTTTGCCGTGGCGGCCATGCCCTACCGCACCCTGGCGCCCGCCCTGGCCCTGGTGGCGGGGTTGGCGGGCCTGACGCTCGCGGGCGCGCCCGCGCTGGCCGCGCTGCTGGGCCTGGGCAGCCTGGCGGTCGTCATGGCAGTGCCGGTAGAAGGCACCAACCGCCGCCTGCCCTGGTCGCTGGCCCTGGCCGCCGTCACGCTCGCAGTAGCGCTGCTGGCGTGGCAACTGGGCCTGTGGCGCTGGCGCATCGTGGATGCGGGCGAGGCCAAGGAATGGCAGAGCCTGGCGCGCCTGCTGCTGTGGTTCGGCTGGCCCGCGTGGCCGCTGGCGCTGTGGACGCTGTGGCGCTGGCGTCGGCAGATCCTCAACCGCCAGGGCCACCGGCACCTGCTGCTGCCGCTGTGGTTCTCGGCTGTCTCCATCGCCGCCACGCTGACCACCCAGCCCGCCGACCGTGCCCTGTTGCTGGGCCTGCCCGCGCTGGCCGTGCTGGCGGCCTTCGCGCTGCCCACGCTCAGGCGCAGCGTGGGCGCACTCATCGACTGGTTCACGCTGCTGTTCTTCACCGTGTCGGCGCTGGCGATCTGGGTCATCTGGATCGCCATGCAGACGGGCTTTCCGCCCAAGCCCGCCGCCAACGTCGCCAAGCTGGCGCCCGGGTTCGTGCCGCAGTTCTCTGCCCTGGCTCTGGCCGTGGCCCTGGCCGCCACGGCCAGTTGGTGCTACCTGGTGTGGTGGCGCGCGGCGCGCAGCCGCGCGCCGATCTGGAAGAGCCTGGTGCTGCCCGCTGGCGGCGCCGCGCTGTGCTGGCTGCTGCTGATGACGCTGTGGCTGCCGCTGCTGGACTACGCGCGCAGCTACCGCGCCCAGGTGGGCAGCGTGATGATCGTGCTGGGGCCGCAGCCAGGCTGCGTGCAGACGGCGGGCCTGAGCCGCGCCCAGGTGGCCGCGCTGCAGTACCACGGCGGGCTGGCGCTGGGGAACGACTGCGGCTGGCTGGTCGCCGACATCGACGCACGGCCCAGGCCCGATGCCGCGCTGTGGGAGCGCATGGCCGTCATTCCACGCCCCACGGACAAGACCGACCACCTGCTGGTCTTCAAGCGGCGGTAGTGCCCGCTGACTGACGCAAACAAGGATGCACAAGCGGCGTCTTGACAAGGTGAGCGTCTTGCCTGAACCCGCTTTGCGTCAGTCGTCGTCCGAGCTGTCCATCATCTCCCGGCATGCGCTCACCGTGCTGGCCGGACAGCTCGCGGTCATGGCCTTCGGCGTGGCGGACACCATCGTCGCCGGTCGCCACGGCGAAGCCTCGCTGGCGGCGCTGTCGGTGGGCTCGGCCATCTTCATCAGCGTCTATGTGGCGCTCATGGGCATGCTGCAGGCACTGCTGCCCGTGTGGGCCGAGCAGCGCGGCGCCGGGCAGCCGCAGGCCATCGGCCGCTCGGTGCGGCAGGCGCTGTACCTGTGCGGCGCGGCGTCCGTGCTGGGCGTGGCCGTGCTGCTGTCGCCCGGCCCGCTGCTGCGCTGGACCGAGGTGCCGCCAGAGCTGCGCACCGAGGTCGAGGCTTACCTGGCGGTGCTGGCCCTGGCGCTGCCGCCCGCTCTGTTCTTTCGCATCTACAGCACGCTGAACCAGGCGCTGGGGCGGCCCCAGCTGGTGACCTGGCTGCAGGTGGGCGCGCTGTTCATCAAGCTGCCGCTGTCGGTGTGGTTCACCTTCGGCGGAGCGGGCCTGCCCGCGCAGGGCGTGGTGGGCTGCGCCTGGGCCACGCTGGTGGTCAACGTGAGCATGCTGGCGCTGGCGTTCTGGCTGCTGCGCACGCAAAGCCTGTACATCCCCCTACGCCTGTGGCGGCGCATGGAAGCACCGCACTGGCCCACCATCGCGGGCTTTGCGCGGCTGGGCGTGCCGGCCGGGCTGGCGGTGATGGTCGAGGTGACCTCGTTCACGCTGATGGCGCTGTTCGTCGCGCGCCAGGGCGCCACGGCGTCGGCGGCGCACCAGATCGCGTCCACCATGGCCGCCGTGCTGTACATGGTGCCGCTGTCGCTCGCCATTGCCACCAGCGCCCGCGCCAGCTACTGGCTGGGCGCCGGAGATACCGCGCGCGCCCGTGCGGTGGTTTATATGGGTTTCAGGGCCGCAGCGCTTATGGGAATTGCACTGGCAGCTATTTTATTCATAGCAAAAGAGCCGATTGCCCGCGTGTACACCACGCAGGCTGGCGTGGCGGCCATGGCGGGGTCCGTGCTGGCCTGGGTGGCGGCCTACCACCTGGCCGATGCGCTGCAGACGCTGTGCGTGTTCGTGCTGCGCTGCTACCGCATCACGATCGCGCCGCTGCTGGTGTACTGCACGCTGCTGTGGGGTGCGGGCCTGGGCGGGGGCTATGTGCTGGCCTACCGTGGCATCGGCCCCTGGCCCGCCATACCAGCGCCCACCACGTTCTGGGCAGCCAGCGCGGCGGCACTTTCCGTTACCGCCCTGCTGTTCACGGCCCTGCTCTGGCGCGCCGTCAACGCAGCCGGTTCGCCGGAAAGGTGACCGAGAACACCGAGCCCTTGCCCAGGGTGCTGGCGATGTCCAGCGTGGCGCCGTGCCGTTGCAGCACGTGCTTGACGATGGCCAGGCCCAGGCCCGTGCCGCCGGTCTCGCGCGAGCGGCTGCGGTCCACGCGGTAAAAGCGTTCGGTGAGGCGCGGGATGTGCTCGGGCGCGACGCCGGGGCCGGTGTCGCGCACCGAGAACACGGCGCGGCCGTCCTCCTCGCGCTGCCATTCCACCGTGATGGAGCCGCCTGCGGGCGTGTAGCGCACGGCGTTGCTGATGAGGTTGGACAGGGCGCTTTGCAGCTCGGCGGGCGCGCCCGCGATGTCGCCGCACAGGTCATCGGCCTCAGGGAAATGCAGGGCCTGCGGGCGCTGCGGGTGGACAAGGGCCGACAGCGCGCGCGCCTCCTCCGCGCAGCGCTGCAGCAGCGACTGCACCGGCGTCCATTCGGCCATTCCCGGCGGCGGGCTGCCTTCCAGGCGCGAGAGCGTGAGCAGGTCCTGCACCACGCTCTGCATGCGCTGCGCCTGCTGCGACATCAGGCCCAGGTAGCGGCCGCGCTCGTCGGCGTCCAGCGGCAGGGTTTGCAGGGTTTCGACGAAGCCGGTGAGCACGGTGAGCGGCGTGCGGATCTCGTGCGACACGTTGGCGACGAAGTCGCGGCGCATGGCCTCGGCCTGCTCCAGCGCCGTCACGTCGCGCGACAAAAGCAGCGTGCGCCCATCGCCGTACGGGTGCAGGTGAACGGAGATGCGCACGGGGCGCGAAGGCGTGCTCTGGCGGCCCTCCAGCACCACCCCGTGGCGCGCGTCCTGCGCGGCGAGGTAGGCGGTGAAATCGGGGTCGCGCACCAGGTTGCCGATGGATTGCAGCATGTCACGCCCGGCGTCGAAGCCAAAGTGGCTGGCCGCCACTTGGTTGCACCACTCGATGCGGCTTTGCGCGTCCAGCAGCACCACGCCATTGGGCGTGGCTTGCAGGGCGGCCAATATGTCTTGCAGGCGGTCTTCGCTGCCTTGCACCAGGGCCGCCTGCTTGCGCAGGAGCCGCCGGGCGCGGTCCGCCGCCTCGCCCCACACGCCGCGCACCGCGGGCGCATGGGCCAGGTCGCCCGTGCGCAGCCAGCGCAGCACGCGGGCGCTGCGCAGCAGGTCGCCCACGAACCAGGCCCACGCGGCCAGCGCCGCGCCCAGCGCCGCGCCCCAGGGGCCGCCGCGCCACCAGCCCAGGGCACCGCCCGCCAGTTGAAACACCAGAAAGAAAACGATGCGCAGGAACATGGTTGCTATTTATTCAGTAGCTGCTTGCGCCTTCCAATGCTTGTTTTCAATATGAAAACCATTGGAAAACAATGATGGAAAGGCGCAGGCAGCTATCTTTTTAATAGTTCCTATGGCTGCACACTGGCCTGTGCGGTGAGGCGGTAGCCCGCGCCGCGCACGGTCTCCACCATCGGGCTGGCCGCGCCCAGGGCCTCGCGCAGGCGCTTGACGTGTACGTCCACCGTGCGCTCCTCGATGAAGACGTGGTCGCCCCACACCTTGTCGAGCAGCTGCGAGCGGCTGTGTACGCGCTCGGCGTGCTTCATCAGGTAGTGCAGCAGCTTGAACTCGGTGGGGCCGACCTTGAGCGGCTGGCCCTGGAAGCTCACGCGGTAGGTGGCGGCGTCGAGCGTCAGGCCGCCAATGGCCACGCTGTCGTTCACCTGCTCGGGCGCGCGGCGGCGCAGCACGGCGCGGATGCGGGCCAGCAGTTCCTGCGTGGAGAAAGGCTTGGTGATGTAGTCGTCCGCGCCCGCGTCCAGGCCCGCCACCTTGTCCGGCTCGTCGCCACGCGCCGTCAGCATGAGAATGGGCACGGGCTTGGTGCGGGCGTCGGCGCGCCACTTGCGGGCCAGTTGCAGCCCGCTCTGCCCGGGCAGCATCCAGTCGAGCAGGATCACGTCGGGCAGCTCGGCATGAAGCTCGCGCTGGGCGGCGTCGCCGTCTTCGGCCCAGATGGGCGCAAAGCCGTTGTGGCGCAGGTTGACGGCGATCAGCTCGGCAATGGCGGGTTCGTCCTCGACGATGAGGACGCGGGGGAGTTTTCTCATCGCCGGGCCGCCCCAAGATGAGAAAGCGGCCCCCTCGGGGGGCAGCGACCCGCGTAGCGGTGGAGCGTGGGGGCCATGTTTTTCATAGAACAGTCGATTCGATTTCGTCCAACGCGGTGTGGCGAACGTCCTTGCCCTTGACCAGGTAGATGATGAGTTCGGCCACGTTCTTGGAGTGGTCGCCGATGCGCTCGATGGCCTTGGCCAGGAACAAGAGGTCCAGGCTGGGCGAGATGGTGCGTGGGTCTTCCATCATGTAGGTGATGAGCTTGCGCACGAAGCCGTCGAACTCCTTGTCGATGAGGTCGTCCTCCTTGAGGATGGCGACCGCCGCCTTCACGTCCAGCCGCGCGAAGGCATCCAGCGTCTTGCGCAGCAGGCCCGAGGCCAGGTCGGCGGCCACGCGCAGGTCGCTGGACGGCAGCGAGCGCGGCGCGCCGCTCTCGATGATGGAGCGCACCATGCGCGCCATCTTGTTGGCCTCGTCGCCCATGCGCTCCAGGTTGGCCGTGGCCTTGCTGAAGGCCAGCAGCAGGCGCAAATCGCGCGCAGTGGGCTGGCGGCGGGCGATGATGGACGACAGCTCGGAGTCGATCTCGACCTCCATCGCGTTGATGCGCGACTCCATCTGCGCCACCGTGTCCACGGCCTCCAGGCTGAACTGCGACAGGGCATAGACGGCCTGGCGAATCTGCGATTCGACCAGGCCGCCCAATTCCATGACGCGGGCGGAGACGCTGTTGAGTTCACTGTCGAACTGCGAAGAAAGGTGTTTGTCGGGCATGTGCATTCCCCCCTTTTATCAGCCGAAACGGCCCGTGATGTAGTCCTCGGTCTCCTTGCGCTCGGGCTTGAAGAAGATCTGCTCGGTGGCGCCGAACTCGATCATCTCGCCCAGGTACATGTAGGCCGTGTAGTCGCTGCAACGCGCCGCCTGCTGCATGTTGTGCGTGACGATGGCGATGGTGTAGTCGTGCTTGAGCTCGTCGATCAGCTCCTCGATCTTGGCGGTGGACAGCGGGTCGAGCGCCGACGTGGGCTCGTCCAGCAGCAGCACCGAGGGCTTGACCGCCACGCTGCGCGCGATGCACAGGCGCTGCTGCTGGCCGCCGGAGAGCGACAGGCCGCTCTGGTGCAGCTTGTCCTTCACTTCCGTCCACAGCGCGGCCTTGGACAGGGCCCATTCCACGCGATCGTCCATCTCGCTCTTGCTCAAGGACTCGTACAGCTTCACGCCGAAGGCGATGTTGTCGTAGATGGACATGGGGAACGGCGTGGGCTTCTGGAACACCATGCCGATGCGCGCGCGCAGCAGGTTGATGTCCTGCTTGGGGTCGAGGATGTCCTGGCCGTAGAAGTGGATGGAGCCCTCGGCACGCTGGCCGGGGTACAGGCTGTACATGCGGTTCAGCGTGCGCAGCAGCGTGGACTTGCCGCAGCCCGAGGGCCCAATGAAGGCCGTGACCTTGTGCTCGGCAATGTTCAGGCTGACGTTGCGCAGGCCCTGGAACTTGCCGTAGTAGAAGTTCAGGTTGCGCAGCTCCAGCGCGTTTTGTTGGGCAGTTGTGTTCATGATCAGACGCGGTTCTTCTCGCGCAGGAAGACCCGCGCCACGATGTTGAGGATCAGCACCGACAGGGTGATGAGCAGCGCCCCGCCCCAGGCCAGGCGCACCCAGTTCTCATACGGACTCAACGCGAACTGGAAGATCACCACCGGCAAATTGGCCATGGGCGCGTTCATGTTGGTGCTGAAGAACTGGTTGTTCAGCGCGGTGAACAGCAGGGGCGCCGTCTCGCCGCTGATGCGGGCCACGGCCAGCAGCAGGCCGGTCATCACGCCGCTGCGCGCGGCGCGCAGCGTGACCATGAGCGACACCTTCCAGCGCGGCGCACCCAGGGCCAGGGCCGCTTCGCGCAGGCTGCCGGGCACCAGGCGCAGCATGTTCTCGGTCGTGCGCACCACCACGGGCACGGCGATCAGCGACAGCGCCAGGCTGCCCGCCCAGCCCGAGAAGTTGCCCACCGTGGCGACGGCGATGGCATAGACGAACAGACCCAGCACGATGGACGGCGCGGACAGCATCACGTCGGTGACGAAGCGCGTCAGCTCGGCCACCTTCGATTGGCCGCTGTACTCGGCCAGGTAGATGCCGGCCAGGATGCCGATGGGCGTGGAGAACAGCACCGTGAAGCCCACCATCAGCAGGCTGCCCACGATGGCATTGGCAAGCCCGCCGCCCTCCGACCCCGGCGCGGGCGTGGACTGGGTGAACAGGTTCCAGTCCAGCGCGGCAAAGCCGTTGGACAGCAGCACGAACAAAATCCAGAGCAGCACGAACAGGCCCAGCGCCATGGCGCCCATCGACAGGGTCAGGCCGACGGTGTTGGAGCGCTGGCGCTTCTTGTACAAGTCTTGGTTGAATTGCATGGGTGGGAGCGTGTTATGCACTTTTACATGCCCACGAAAGCCGGGGAAAGGCCCGGCAACTAGGCGCAGGACGCGCCGCGGTATGGATACCGAAAGCGGCCTGCAACGACGTGGCCGGGCCTTTCCCCGGCTTTCCCGAAGGGTTGGGTCCAAAGGCCAGCGCTCGCGGCGTTGCAGTACTTGCCAAGGCCCCGGCCTTGGCGGCGTCCTGCGCCTTGCGATCACTGGCCTTTGGACCCAACGTGGGTACGTAAAAGTGCATGACACGCTCCTACAGCCCCTTGGCCTTCTCGGCGCGCAGCAGCATGATCTTGGCCGCCGACAGCACCACGAAGGTGATGACGAACAGCAGAAAGCCCAGGGCGAACAGCGTGGACAGGTGGAAGTCCGCCGCCTCGCCGAATTCGTTCGCCAGGGTGGACGCGATGGACGTGCCGGGGGAGAACAGCGACGTGGGCATGCGGTTGGCGTTGCCGATGACGAAGGTGACCGCCATGGTCTCGCCCAAGGCGCGGCCCAGGCCCAGCATCACGCCGCCGATCACACCCTTTTGCGTGTAGGGCAGCACCACGCGGCGCACCACTTCCCAGGTCGTGCAGCCCAGGCCGTAGGCGGATTCGCGCAGGATGGGCGGCACGATCTCGAACACGTCGCGCATCACGGCGGCCACGAAGGGCAGCACCATGAACGCGAGCACGATGCCCGCCGCCAGAATGCCGAAACCGTTGGTGCTGCCGCCGAACAGAAAGCCCACCAGCGGCATGCCGCCCAGCAGCTTCTGCACCGGCATTTGAAAATAGTCCGCGAACAGCGGCGCAAACACGAACAGGCCGAACATGCCGTAGATGATGGACGGCACGGCCGCCAGCAGCTCCACGGCCGTGCCCAGCGGGCGGCGCAGCCACACGGGGCAGGTTTCGGTCAGGAACAGCGCGATGCCGAAGGCCAGCGGCACGGCAATCAGCAGCGCGATGCCCGCGCTGGCCAGCGTGCCGACGATGGCGATGGCGGCGCCGAATTCTTCGTTGACCGTGTCCCACTCGACGCGCCAGATGAACTGCACACCGAACTTCTGGAACGCGGGCCACGCATAGATGAACAGCGACGCGATGATGCCCAGCAGCACCGCCAGCACCAGCAGCGACAGGCTTTGCGTCAGGCGGTGGAAGATGATGTCCTGGATGCGCTGGCGCCGGGCAATCGACACCATGGATGCGGTGGGTGCGTCCGTCCGCTGAACGGACGCGGGGTTGGAATGCATGGGGGCTCCCGCGCTGCTCATAGAAGCCTCCATTGTCGTCGTCGCGCCGGGCACGGGCTTACTTCTTGATCTGCGACCAGACCTTGGCGCGGATCTCGGCGGTCAGGCTGTCGGGCAGGGGCACGTAGTCCAACTCGGCGGCCATGGCCTTGCCGTTCTTGAAGGCCCAGTCGAAGAACTTCAGCACCTCGGCGGACTGCGCCTTGTCGGCGGGGTCCTTGTACATCAGGATGAACGACGCCGTGCTGATGGGCCAGCTCTCCGCGCCCTTGGCGTTGACCATGGAGATGCCCATGCCCGGCACGCTGAACCAGTCCGCGCCCGCAGCGGCGGCGGCAAAGGTCTTGTCGTCGGGGCTGACGTACTTGCCGTCGGCGTTCTGCAACTGCAGGAAGGTCATGTTGTTCTTCTTCACGTAGGCGTACTCCACGTAGCCCACGGCGCCCTTCACGCGCGTCACGTTGGCGGCCACGCCTTCGTTGCCCTTGCCGCCCACGGACGACTGCGCGGGCCACTTGACCGAGGCGTTCTTGCCCACGGTGTCCGCCCATTCCTTGCTCACGGCGGACAGGTAGTCGGTGAAGTTGAAGGTGGTGCCCGAGCCGTCGGCGCGGTGTACCACAGTGATGGCCTGGTCGGGCAGCGCCTTGCCGGGGTTCAGGGCGGCCAGCTTGAGGTCGTTCCACTTGGCGATCTTGCCCAGGTAGATGTCGGCCAGCACGGGGCCGGTCACACGCAGTTCGCCGGGTTTGAAGCCTTCCAGGTTCACCACGGGCACCGTGCCGCCGATGATGGCGGGGAACTGCACCAGGCCGTCCTTGTCCAGGTCGGCGGCGCCCATGGGCGCGTCCGACGCGCCGAACGCCACGGTCTTGGCGCGGATCTGGCGGATGCCGCCGGACGAGCCGATGGACTGGTAGTTCAGACCCGTGCCGGTTTCCTTCTTGTAGGCTTCGGCCCACTTGACGTACATGGGATAGGGGAACGAGGCGCCAGCGCCGGTAATGTCTGCGGCGAAGGCGCTGCCAGCGGCCACGGTGGCCAGGACGGCGGCTGCGACGGTCTTGAGGAATGTGCGTTTCATGGTGTGCCTTTTGACTCGGTGTTGACAGGGATAGGCTGGACTCTAGGGGCCGAAAATGACAACTCGGTGACACAAACCCCGGGCTGCAAAAAATGTCACAGGGCGCTTTGCCTTGAAAACGTCACGAATCCGTCACCCACCCGGCACAAACTCCGCCCCTCGGCCCCGGCTACGATGCCGGGGCACTCTCAGAAAACAACCATGCAGAACGGCACACGCCTCGCCGCTGTGGACCTGGGCTCCAACAGCTTCCGCCTTGAAATCGGGCGCTACGAATTCGGCCACATCCAGCGGGTGGAATACCTCAAGGAAACCGTGCGCCAGGGCAACGGCCTGGACGAAGACCGCAACCTGACGCGCGAGGCCATGGAGCGCGGCTGGGCGTGCCTGGCGCGCTTTGGCGAGCGCTTGGCGGGGTTTCCGCGCGCCCAGGTGCGGGCGGTGGCCACGCAGACGCTGCGCGAGGCCCGCAACCGCGACGAGTTCCTCGCGCGCGGCAGCGAGGTGCTGGGCTACCCGATCGACGTGGTGTCCGGCCCCGAGGAGGCGCGGCTCATCTACCAGGGCGTGGCGCGCCTGCTGCCCCAGTCGGACGAGCGGCGGCTGGTGGTGGACATCGGCGGGCGCTCCACCGAACTCATCCTGGGCCAGCAGTTCAGCGCGCAGGCCGTGGCGTCGTTCCGCGTGGGCAGCGTGGCGTGGTCGCAGCGCTACTTTCCGCACGGCGAATTCACGGCCCAGGCCTTCCTGGCCGCCGAGATAGCGGCCAAGGCGGTGCTGGACGAGGCGCTGGAGACCTTCCGCCCCGACGCCTGGGAGGTGGCCTACGGCTCATCCGGCACTGCGGGCGCCGTGGGCGACATACTGGCCCTGGCGGGCGGCCCGCAGGGCCTGATCACCCGCGCGGGCCTGGACTGGCTGCACGAGCGCCTGCTGCGCGCCCAGAGCGCCGAGCGCCTGCGCATGGACGGCCTCAAGGAAGACCGCCGCCCCGTCATCGGCGGCGGCGTGAGCGTGCTGCGCGCCGTGTTCGACCTGCTGGAGATCGACCAGATGCAGGTGGCCCAGGGCGCCCTGCGCCAGGGCGCGCTGTACGACCTGCTGGATCGCGAGCAGCCCGGCACCGACCTGCGCACCGCCACCGTCAACGGCCTCATGCGGCGCTTCGACGTGGACAAGGCCCAGGCCGAGCGCGTGGCCCACACCGCCTGCGCCCTGTTCGCGCAGGCCGCGCCCACGGGCAGCGAGCGCGCGGCGCGCAAGCTGGACTGGGCGGCGCGCCTGCACGAGATCGGCTGCCGCATATCGCACAGCGACTACCACCGCCACGGCGCCTACATCCTGGACAACACCGACGCCGCAGGCTTTGCCTTGCCCGAGCTGCACCACCTGGGCCTGCTGGTGCTGGGCCAGCGCGGCAAGGTGCGCAAGCTCGAAGCCGACCTGCAGGACCCCGTGACCGCGCTGCAACTGCTGTGCCTGCGCCTGGCCGTGGCCCTGTGCCACGCCCGCCGCGACCCGGACACCACGGGCCTGACGCTGCGCCGCGCGGGGCCGCGCTTTCAGCTCGCGGCCCGCCCCGGCTGGGCTGCGGCCTACCCGCAGTCGGCGCACCTGCTGCGCGAGGAAGCGCTGGCCTGGCAGAAGACGCCGTGGGAGCTGGCTGTCGAACTGACCTGAATTCATAGCCAAATCGGCCTCCAGCGCTTATCCATCAAGCGCTTGCAGCTATTTTTTTTATAGCATTCAGAGCGCTGTGGGCGACTGCTCGGCTGCGGCGTGGCGCCACGGGATGAGGCCCCTCATGCAGTCCCCGGCTCCGGCGGCCCGTAGCGGCGCATGAGCGCGTCCTGCGCGCCGTGGCCGTCGATGGGGTGCGGCGCGCGGTCGTAGCAGCCCTGGGCGTTCAGCGTCCAGGCGTCGCGGTCGTCGTGCAGGTAGGCCACCAGGCATTCGTCCACGATCTGCTGGCGCAGCGCGGGGTCGGTCACGGGCCAGGCCAGCTCCACGCGGCGCATCATGTTGCGGTTCATCCAGTCGGCGCTGGACAAATACAAGTCCTCGTCCTGCCCGGCGCGGAAGTAGAACACCCGCGTGTGCTCCAGAAACCGGCCGATGACCGAGCGCACGCGGATGTTGTCCGTCACGCCCGGCACCTGGGCCGCGAGCATGCAGGCGCCGCGCACGATGAGGTCGATGCGCGCGCCGCGCTGGCCCGCCAGGATCAGCGCGCGCATCAGGGCCTCGTCGGTCAGCGCGTTCATCTTGGCGACGATGCGGGCGTCCTCACCCCGGCTGGCGGCCTGGCCCGCCTGCTCGATCTTCTCCAGCATGCGCCGGTGCAGGTGAAAGGGCGCGAGCAGCAGCCGGCGCAGGCGCGGCGGGCGGTTCTGGCTGGCGAGGTGGTTGAACACGCCGTCCATGTCGGCCGTCACGTCCTCGTCGGCCGTGAGGTAGCTCAGGTCGGTGTAGAGCCTGGCAGTGCGCACGTTGTAGTTGCCGGTGGACAGGTGACCGTAGCGCCTGAGCCGCCGCCCCTCGCGGCGCGTGACGAGCAGCATCTTGGCGTGCGTCTTCAGGCCCACCACGCCATAGACCACCTGCACGCCGATGGCTTCGAGCGTCTCGGCCCAGTTGATGTTGGCTTCTTCGTCGAAGCGCGCCTTCAGCTCCACCACGGCCATCACCTCCTTGCCCCGGCGCACGGCCTCGGTCAGCAGGTGCATGAGTTCGGAGTCGGAGCCGGTGCGGTAGATGGTCTGCTTGATGAACACCACGTCCGGGTCGTTGACGGCCTCGCGCAGAAAGGCCAGCACGCCGTCGAAGCTCTCGAAGGGCTGGTGGATCAGCACGTCGCGCTGGCGCAGCTGCTCCATCACGGAGACGCCCGGTTTCAACTGGCGCGGCCAGGCCGAGCGCCAGGGCGGGAACAGCAGCTGGGGGTCGTTCACCAGGTCCACCAGCTGCGTCAGGCGCACCAGGTTGACCGGTCCCTGCACGCGGTACAGGGCGGCGGCGGGCAGCGCGAACTGGGCGAGCAGAAAGTCCGACAGGAACTGCGAGCAGCCGGACGACACCTCCAGCCGCACGGCCTGGCCGTAGTGGCGGTGCTGCAGGCCCTGGCGCAGGGCGGTGCGCAGGTTGCGCACGTCTTCCTCGTCCAGGGCCAGGTCGGAGTGGCGCGTAACGCGGAACTGCGAGAACTCGGTCACCTCGCGCCCCGGGAACAGCTCGTGCAGGTGCGCGCGGATGATGCTGGACAGGCTGACGAACAGCAGCGACGCGCGCGCCCCCCGCCGCGCAGGCATGCGCACCAGCCGGGGCAATGCACGCGACACCTTGACGATGGCGATCTCGTTCTCGCGCCCGAAGGCGTCCCGGCCCTTCAGGCGCACGATGAAATTCAGCGACTTGTTCGCCACCTGCGGGAAGGGGTGCGCCGGGTCCAGCCCCACGGGGATGAGCAGCGGTCGCACTTCGCGCACGAAGTAGTCGCGCACCCAGCGCCGCTGCTCGGGCGAGCGCTCGCCGTGCCCCAGGATGCGGATGCCGTGGCGGGCAAAGGCAGGCACCAGGGCGTCGTTGTACAGCGCATACTGGCGGTCCACCAGCGCGTGTACCTGGGCGGCCATGGCCTCGAAGGTCGTGGTGGAGTAGCGCCCCTGGGTCTCGCCCTTTTGCGCGGCGGTGATGTGGGGCGCGGCGCGCACCTCGAAGAACTCGTCCAGGTTGGACGAGACGATGCACAGGTAGCGCAGCCGCTCCAGCAAGGGCACGTCGTCGCGCACCGCCCAGTCCAGCACGCGCTCGTTGAACGCCAGGATGCTGTGGTCGCGGTCCAGGAACACCGGCGCGGCGGCACCGTCGGGGTGGAGGGCAGGCATGGGTGCGCAGGCGCGGCGAATGCAGAAGGCGCCAGTATGTGGCGTGCGGATGACAGATTCGTGACGGTCGTGACGCCCCGTCAGCGCCCCAGGCCCTTCGGGAAGCCCCGGGTCCATGGCGAGCCAGCGGGGAGTCCGCGCACCTGGGGCAAACCCTTGGCTTCTCGGTATCCGATGCCAATACAATTGGATACTTTTGTAACACAGGCCGTCAGGCCGTCCGTCTGAGTCGGTCTTCATGTCAGCGCCACGCAACGCTCCAGCATTGCAGTTCCCTGGGGCCGTCTCCGATCCGCCCCTGCAACGCGCCCTGCGCGAACAGCAAATCCTGCTCGACAGCGCCGGGGTGGGTATCGTCTTCCTGCGCCAGCGCAGCGTGGTGCGCTGCAACCAGCGGTATGCCGAGGTCTTTGGCTACGCCTGCCCGGAGCAGCTGGTGGGGATGGGCACCGAAACTTTCTATCCCGACAAGCAGGCGTTCCAGGCCCTCGCGCGCAGCGCCTACCCTGTCCTCACCCAGGGGCTATCGTTCCGCGCGGAGTGCCTGTTGTCCCGGCGCGACGGAACGCCGTTCTGGGGCAGCCTCACGGGGCGGCTGATCAACCCGCTGGACACCCGCGAAGGCTCGATCTGGATCGTGGACGACATCGACGAGCAAAGGCGCTCCCAGGCCGCGCTCAGCGCGGCCGAGCATGAAAAGCAGCTGCTGTTCGACAACGCCATGGTGGGCATCGTGTTCCTGCGCGACGGGCGCCTGACCCGCTGCAACCACCATTTCGAGGAGATGCTGGGCTACCAGCCCGGCGAGCTGATCGGCAGCCCGTCGCGCCGCTGGCACGCCAGCGACGAGGCCTGGGACGAGGTGAGCCACCGCATCCACCCGCAACTGGCCCAGGGCCACTCGCACGAGGGCGAGGTCGAGCTGCGCCGCAAGGACGGCACGACGGTGGCCTGCGAGGTGCGCAGCAAGCTCATCAACCCGACCGACCCAGCCCAGGGCTCGATCTGGATCACCATGGACATCACCGAGCGCAAGGAGGCCCAGGCCGTGCTCGCCCGCGCCCACGAGAGCCTGGAGCAGCAGGTGCAGGACCGCACCCGCGAGCTGCGCAAGACGGTGGACGACCTGCACCGCGAAATCAGCGAACGCAAGGCCGACCAGGAGCGCATCTACTGGCTGGCCCACTACGACGCCCTCACCGGCCTGCCCAACCGCACCCTGCTGTCCGAACGCGCGCGGCAGGCCATCCGCGCGGCGCAGGCAGGCGGCACGCCGCTGGCGCTGATCTTCCTGGACCTGGACCACTTCAAGCACGTGAACGACTCGCTGGGCCACCGCGTGGGCGACGCGCTGCTGGTCGCCATCGCCCAGCGGCTGCGCGCCGTGGTGCGCGACAGGGACACGGTGTCCCGCCTGGGCGGCGACGAGTTCATCCTGCTGCTGCCCGGCGCCGACGCACGCGGCGCCGCCCGCGTGGCGGCCAAGCTGCAGGAGGCGTCGCGCCAGCCCTGCCAGATCGACCACCACGAGCTGACCATGGCGCCGTCCATGGGCATCGCGCTGTTCCCGCAGGACGGGGTGGACTTCGACACGCTGACCCGCGCCGCCGACGTGGCCATGTACCGCGCCAAGCAGGACGGCCGCAACACCTTCAGGTTCTTCACGCCCGAGATGCAGGCCCAGTCCGCGCGCGCCCTGCAGTTGGAGAACGCCCTGCGCCGCGCGCTGGAGCGCAGCCAGTTCCAGCTGCACTACCAGCCGCAGATGAGCCTGACCACCGGCGTCGTGCGCAGCGTGGAAGCGCTGCTGCGCTGGCAGCACCCGCAGCTCGGCGGCGTGCCGCCGGCCGAGTTCATCCCCATCGCCGAGGACAGCGGCCAGATCCTGCAGATCGGCGAATGGGTGCTGCGCACGGCACTGGCGCAGCTCAAGGCCTGGCGCGCCAGCGGATTTCCGCACCTGACGATGGCCGTCAACCTGTCGGCCATCCAGTTCCGCCAGCCCCAGTTGCCGGAACTCGTGAGCCGCATGCTGGCCGAGTTCGGCCTGCCGCCCGAGGCGCTGGAGCTGGAGCTGACCGAGGGCGTGGCCGTGGACGACCCGCACACGGCCGCGGCCACCATGGACCGCTTGCACGCGCGCGGGGTGCGCCTGTCCATGGACGACTTCGGCACCGGCTATTCATCGCTGAGCCAGCTCAAGCGCTTTCAGATCTTCAAGCTCAAGATCGACCAGTCGTTCGTGCGCGACCTGGGCGACGACAGCAACGACCGCGCCATCGTCAGCGCCATCATCCGCATGGCGCAGGCCCTGGGCATGCGCACCACGGCCGAGGGGGTGGAGACGGAAGACCAGCTCGCCTTCTTGCGCGCACAGGGCTGCGACGAGGCCCAGGGCTACCACTTCAGCATGCCGCGCTGCGCCACGGAGATCGAAGCCTTCATGCGCCAACAGGTGCATTGAAGTGAGATAACACCCCCCTGAGGCGCTTCGCGGCCTGCGCCTGGGGCGCGCCAGTTTCATGCGCCGTGGGGCCTGGGATTTTTCAAGCAAAAATAGCCGCCAGCGATTATCCAGCAAGCGCGAGCAGCTATCTATTCAATAGCAAATCATCCACCGGCGCGGGCCGCGTCGGCCAGGCGCTGCGCGCAGGCGCTGGCCTGCTGGGCGTCGCGCGCCTCGACCATCACGCGCAGCAGCGGCTCGGTGCCGCTGGCGCGGATGAGCACGCGGCCCGATGCGCCCAACTCTTGCTCGACAGCGCGCGTGGCGTCGGCCAGCACACGGTTGGCCTTCCAGTCCAGGCCCGGGGCCAGGCGCACGTTCAGCAGCACCTGCGGGAACAGCGTGACGCCCGCCAGCAGCTGCGCCAGCGTCTGCCCGCTGCGCACGCAGGCTTGCAGCACCTGCAGCGCGCTCACCAGGCCGTCGCCCGTGGTGTGGCGGTCCAGCGCCAGCAGGTGGCCCGAGCCCTCGCCGCCCAGCACCCAGCCGTGGCGGGACAGCTCTTCCAGCACGTAGCGGTCGCCCACCTTGGCGCGCACGAACTTCACGCCGCGATCCCGCAGCGCCACTTCGACGGCCATGTTGGTCATCAGCGTGCCGACCACGCCAGGCACGTGCTCGTCGCGGCCCAGGCGGTCGGCGGCCATCAGGTACAGCAGCTCGTCGCCGTTGTACAGGCGACCCGTGGCGTCCACCATCTGCAGGCGGTCGGCGTCGCCGTCCAGGGCGATGCCAAAGTCCGCACGGTTGGCCTTCACGGCGCGCGCCAGCGCGTCGGGGTGCGTGGCACCCACGTCGCGGTTGATGTTGAGGCCGTCGGGCGCGCAGCCGATGGAAATCACCTCGGCCCCCAGCTCGTGGAACACCTTGGGCGCCACCTGGTAGGCCGCGCCATGGGCGGCGTCCACCACGATCTTCAGGCCGCGCAGGGTGAGGTCCTGCGCGAAGGTGCTCTTGCAGAACTCGATGTAGCGGCCCGCCGCGTCGTCCAGGCGCCGGGCCTTGCCCAGGCTGGCCGAGTCGGCCCACACGGGCGGCTCGTTCAGCGCGGCTTCCACGGCCTGCTCCCAGGCGTCGGGCAGCTTGGTGCCCTGGGCGCTGAAGAACTTGATGCCGTTGTCGGGGTACGGGTTGTGGCTGGCGCTGATGACCACGCCCAGGCTGGCGCGCTGCGCGCGGGTCAGGTAGGCAACGCCCGGCGTGGGCAGGGGCCCCAGCAGCACCACATCGACACCGGCGGAGTTGAAGCCGGATTCGAGCGCGCTCTCCAGCATGTAGCCCGAGATGCGCGTGTCCTTGCCGATGAGCACCGTGGGGCGCTCCTCGGTGCGGCGCAGCACGCGGCCCACGGCGTGGGCCAGGCGCAGCACGAAGTCGGGCGTGATGGGCGGCTGGCCCACGGTGCCGCGGATGCCGTCGGTGCCGAAGTATTGGCGGGTCATGGGTGGGGTTCTCCTGGTTGTTGTGGTGGCGTGTTGTTCATGGCGTTCCAGACGGCCAGCGCCGCCACCGTCTCGCGCACGTCGTGTACGCGCACGATGCGCGCGCCGCGCTCCACGGCCAGCACGACGGCGGCCACGCTGGGGGCCAGGCGGTCATCCACCGCCAGCCCCGTGACTGCGCCCAGCGACGACTTGCGCGACCAGCCCGCCAGCAACGGGTAGCCCGGCGCCAGCAGCTCGCGCTGCCGCGCCAGCAGCGCGAAGTTCTGCTGCACCGTCTTGCCGAAGCCGATGCCGGGGTCGATGGCAATACGATCCTTTTCGACCCCCAGCGCTTGCAGGGATTGGGCAGATAGCTCTAAAAATGATAGCGCCTGTGGCACGGCATCGCCCTGCATGGGCGCGGCCTGCATGGTCTCTGGGTCGCCGTGCATGTGCATCAGGCACACGCCGCAGCAGGGGTGCGCAGCCACGGCCTGCGCGGCGCCGGGCTGGCGCAGCGCCCACACGTCGTTGACGATGTCGGCACCCAGGTCGAGCGCGGCGCGCATGACCTCGCTCTTGTAGGTGTCCACGGACACCGGCACGCCCAGGCCCACCGCGCCGCGCAGCACGGGCAGCACGCGGGCCAGTTCTTCGTCGAGCGGCACGGGCGGGCTGCCGGGGCGCGTGGATTCGCCGCCGATGTCCAGGATGTCGGCGCCGTCCTTCAGCAGCTGCTCGCAGTGCCGCAGCGCGGCGGATGCGCTGGCGTGGCGCCCGCCGTCGGAAAACGAGTCGGGCGTGGCGTTGACGATGCCCATGACCTGCGGGCGCGCCAGGTCGAGGCGGTAGCGGGCGGTCTGCCAGAACATGCGGGGGTTATTGACGAAAAACGGGGCCGCAAGGCCCCGTTCATGTTGTGCCTGGGGCGCCCCTCAGGCCGCCGAAGGCGCGGTGTCGGTATTCACAGCGGGCGTGCCGCCGCTGGAACTGTCGCCGCCCGACGAGGGGGGCGTGCGCGGCGTCCAGTCCTTGGGCGGGCGCGGCTCCTTGCCCGCCATGATGTCGTCGAGCTGCTCGGCGTCGATGGTTTCCCATTCGAGCATGGCCTTGGCCATGGCGTGCATCTTGTCGCTGTTCTCCTCGATGAGGCGGCGCGCCAGGGCGTACTGCTCGTCGATGATGCGGCGGATTTCCGTCTCGATCTTCAGCAGCGTGGAGCTGGACACGTTGTTGGTGCGCGTGACGGAGCGGCCCAAAAAGACCTCGCCCTCGTCCTCGGCATAGACCATGGGGCCCAGCGCGTCGGTCATGCCGTACTTCATGACCATGTCGCGCGCGATGTGCGTGGCGCGCTCGAAGTCGTTGCTGGCGCCGGTGGTCATCTGGTTCATGAACACTTCCTCGGCGATGCGACCGCCGAACAGCATGGCGATCTGGTTGAGCATGTACTCGCGGTCGTAGCTGTAGCGGTCCTGCTCGGGCAGGCTCATGGTCACGCCCAGGGCGCGGCCACGCGGGATGATGGTCACCTTGTGGACCGGGTCGCACTTAGGTAAAAGCTTGCCGATGAGGGCGTGGCCTGCCTCGTGGTAGGCGGTGTTGCGGCGCTCCTCCTCGGGCATGACCATGCTCTTGCGCTCGGGGCCCATGATGATCTTGTCCTTGGCCTTCTCGAAGTCCTGCATCTCCACGGTGCGGGCGTTGCGGCGCGCGGCCATCAGGGCGGCCTCGTTGCACAGGTTGGCCAAGTCGGCGCCGCTCATGCCGGGCGTGCCGCGCGCGATGACGGCGGCGTTCACGTCCTGGCCGATGGGGATCTTGCGCATGTGGACGTTCAGGATCTGCTCGCGGCCACGGATGTCGGGCAGCGTCACATAGACCTGGCGGTCGAAGCGGCCCGGGCGCAGCAGGGCGGCGTCCAGGATGTCGGGGCGGTTGGTGGCGGCGACCACGATCACGCCCAGGTTGGTCTCGAAGCCGTCCATCTCGACCAGCATCTGGTTGAGCGTCTGCTCGCGTTCGTCGTTGCCGCCGCCCAGGCCCGCGCCGCGCTGGCGGCCCACCGCGTCGATTTCGTCGATGAAGATGATGCAGGGGGCGTTCTTCTTGGCGTTCTCGAACATGTCGCGCACGCGGGCCGCGCCCACGCCGACGAACATCTCGACGAAGTCGGAGCCGCTGATGCTGAAGAACGGCACCTTGGCCTCGCCCGCGATGGACTTGGCCAGCAGCGTCTTGCCGGTGCCGGGCGGGCCGACCAGCAGCAGGCCGCGCGGAATGCGACCGCCGAGCTTCTGGAACTTCTGCGGGTCTTTCAGGAAGTCCACGACCTCCTTGACTTCTTCCTTGGCCTCGTCGCAGCCCGCCACGTCCGCGAAGGTGACGGTGTTGTTGTTCTCGTCGAGCATGCGCGCCTTGGACTTGCCGAAGCTGAACGCGCCGCCCTTGCCGCCGCCCTGCATCTGGCGCATGAAATACACCCACACGCCGATCAGCAGCAGCATGGGGCCCCAGCTCACGAGCAAGGTCATGAGCAGCGAGCCTTCCTCGCGCGGCTTCACGTCGAACTTGACGTTGTTGTTGATCAGGTCGCCCACCAGGCCCCGGTCGAGATAGGTGGCCGTGGTGCGGATCTTGCGTTCATCGTTGGTGACGGCGACGATCTCGGTGCCGCCCTGTCCTTCCTGGATGGTGGCGCTCTTGATGCGGTTGCTGCGCACTTCTTCCAGGAACTCGGAGTAGCCGACGTAGCCTGCGCTCGCGCCCGTGCGGGTGTCGAACTGTTTGAACACCGTGAACAGCACCATGGCGATGACCAGCCACACGGCAATTTTTGAAAACCACTGATTGTTCAAGCGGGGCTCCTGTTGCGGGAGAGAGAAAACGGACACACTGCCGTCATGGCAGGCATGTGCGGCCCATTTTAGGCGTTTCAAGCCAAAGAGCCATTTGTATTCCCCCTGGCACCGCCTGCGTTATTTCGCAGCGTTATTTCAGGCCCATGCCCACCAGAAAGGTCTCCGCCGACTTGTCGCGCGACGCCTTGGGCTTGAAGGGCTTGACCACCTTGAAGGTCTGCCGGAACAGCGCCACCAGGTCGTCGTAGCCGCTGCCGTGGAACAGCTTGACCACCAGCGCGCCGTCGGGTTTGAGGTGCTGGCTGGCGAAATCGACCGCCAGTTCCACCAGGTGGGCGACGCGCGCGGCGTCTGCCGAGGCGATGCCCGAGAGGTTGGGCGCCATGTCCGACACCACCACGTCCACCACGCGGCCCGCCAGGGCTGCTTCGAGCTGCGCGAGCACATCCGCCTCGCGGAAGTCGCCGTTGATATAGGTGACGCCCTCGATGGGCTCCATGGGCAGGATGTCCAGCGCGATGATGGCGCCGTTCAGCTGCCCCGCCGCCGCGCCGCTGGGCGAGAGGCGGCGGCGCAGGTACTGGCTCCAGGCGCCGGGCGTGCTGCCCAGGTCCACCACCGTGTAGCCGGGCTTGACGAGACCGAGCTGCTCGTCGATCTCCTTGAGCTTGTAGGCCGCGCGCGCGCGGTAGCCCTCTTTCTGGGCGAGCTTGACGTAGGGGTCGTTGACGTGGTCGTTGAGCCACGCCTTGTTGACCTTCTTGCTTTTGGTGTTGACTTTCATCCTGCCTCGATAATACGGCCCATGCCCCAAATCCAACTGACTCCCGCCGAGCGCCGGGAACACCGCGCCCAAGCCCACCACCTCGATCCCGTGGTCCTGATCGGCGGCGACGGCCTGACCCCCGCCGTCAAGAAGGAGATCGACGCCGCGCTGAATGCCCACGGCCTCATCAAGGTGCGCGTGTTCGGCGACGACCGCGCCGCCCGCGAACTGATGTACCAGGAGCTGGCCGCCGAGCTGAACGCCGCGCCCATCCAGCACATCGGCAAGCTGCTGGTGCTGTGGCGGCCCCAGCCGCCCAAGGCGCGCGCGGTGGACGAAGACCGCATGCCCGGCCCGCGCGACGTGAAAGTGCTCAAATTTGGTCGCCCCGGCCAGCGGCCCGAGGTCAAGCAGCTGCGCGTGCTGGGCAACCAGCGCCTGACGCCCGGCGGGCAGATCAAGCGCGCCAAGAAGCCCAAGCAGAAGTCCGTCAAAAAGGGCCAGGCCGACTGATGGGCCAGCGCCACATCCTTTGCATGAAGTGGGGCACCAAGTACGGCCCCGAGTACGTGAACCGTCTCTATGCCATGGTGCGGCGGCACCTGTCGGGCGACTTCAGCTTCGTCTGCCTCACCGACGACGCCACGGGCATTCGCGCCGAAGTGCAGTGCCTGCCGATCCCGCCGCTGGACTTGCCCCCCGGCATCCCCGAACGCGGCTGGACCAAGCTGGCCACCTTCAGCGCCGACCTGCACGGCCTCAAGGGCACGGCCCTGTTCCTGGACGTGGACGTGGTCGTCACCGGCAGCCTGGATGATTTCTTCACCCAGCCGGGCGAATTCCTCATCATCCACGACTACAAGCGGCCCTGGCGCATCACCGGCAACTCGTCCGTTTACCGGTTCGAGATCGGCGCGCACCCCGACGTGCTGGAATACTTTCGGGGGCATTTCGACGCAATACGCCGCCAGTTCCGCAACGAGCAGGCGTACCTGTCGGACTTTCTGCACCGCCAGGGCAAGCTGGCCTACTGGCCCGGCAGCTGGTGCCCGAGCTTCAAGTACCACAGCATCCCGCGCTGGCCTGCCAACTACTGGAAGGCCCCGGTGGTGCCGCCCGGCGCGCGCATCGTGATCTTCCACGGGGAATGCAACCCGCCCGATGCGCTGGCGGGGCGGCGCAACCGGCGCTTTCGCCACATCGAGCCCGCCGCCTGGGTGGCCGAGCACTGGCGCGAATGAGGCAACACTGAATAAGGCCGTCAGCGCCGCGCCGTGCGCCACAGCACGGCCAGCGCACACAGCCACTGGGCAGCGTACAGGGCCGTGCCCACGCCGTGCCAAAGCCTGAGGTTCTGCCGCGCCACGATGCGCGGGGCCACGCCGTACTGCGCCAGCAAGGCCAGCAGCAGGCCAAGCACTATGAAAACCATAGCTGCTTGCGCCCATTCCTCTTGCTTTTCAGCATGTTTTCGCTTTGAAAGCACCAATAGACAGGCGCAAGCTGCTATAGAAATGTAAGTCTGCGCCGCAAACAGCTGGGCGGCCATCTGGCCCGCCATGGCAGGCGTGGGCAGGTGGGCGAACAGCAGCGGCACGGCCACGAAGCCGATGGACGACAGGCTGCCCCACCACAAGGCCGCAGCCAGCACGGGCAGGCGCTGGTACATCACTGGTAGCGCACGGCCACGACCTCGTAGCGGCGGATGCCGCCGGGGGCCTGCACCTCGGCGGTGTCGCCCTCTTCCTTGCCGATGAGCGCGCGGGCAATGGGGCTGCTGATGTTGATGAGGCCTTTCTTCAAGTCCGCCTCGTCCTCGCCCACGATCTGGTAGGTCACGGCGTCGCCGGTGTCCTCGTCCTCCAGTTCCACCGTCGCGCCGAAGACGACCTTGCCGCCGCCGTCCACCGTACACGGGTCGATGACCTGCGCGACGGAGAGCTTGCCCTCGATCTCCTGGATGCGGCCTTCGATGAAGCCCTGGCGGTCCTTGGCGGCGTCGTAGTCGGCGTTCTCGCTCAGGTCGCCCTGAGCGCGCGCCTCGGCGATGGCGGTGATGACGGCGGGGCGGTCCACGGTTTTGAGGCGGTGCAGCTCTTCCTTGAGCTTCTCAGCGCCGCGTTTGGTGATGGGGATGGTGGCCATGGTGTGTGGAGTCTCCTGAAAAAAGGGAAACCGCCGCGCGTTGCCGTGCGGCGGTTTCGTGTCATGGGCGGATTATGCCGCGAGCTGGGCGTGCAACTCCTGCACCGAGTACACGTCGAGCTGGTCGAGGTACTTCATGCCCTCCACGGCCGCTTCGGCGCCGAAGATGGTGGTGAAGGTGGTCACCCGCGCCAGCAGCGCGCTGGTGCGGATGGCGCGGCTGTCGGCGATGGCGTTGCGGCGCTCTTCCACGGTGTTGATGACCATGGCAATCTCGTCGTTCTTCATCATGTCCACGATGTGCGGGCGGCCTTCGGTCACCTTGTTGACCACCTTGACGGGTACGCCCGCGGCTTCGATCGCCGCTGCCGTGCCCTTGGTGGCCACCAGCTCAAAGCCCATGCCCGCCAGTTCGCGGGCAATCGCCACGGCGCGGGGCTTGTCGCTGTTCTTCACCGTCAGGAACACCTTGCCCGAGCGCGGCAGCTTGGTGCCCGCGCCCAACTGGCTCTTGACGAACGCCTCGCCGAAGGTCTTGCCCACGCCCATCACCTCGCCGGTGGACTTCATCTCGGGGCCGAGGATGGTGTCCACGCCGGGGAACTTGACGAAGGGGAACACGGCTTCCTTCACGCTGAAGTACGGCGGGGTCACTTCCCGGGTGATGCCTTGCGATGCCAGCGTCTGGCCCGCCATGCAGCGCGCTGCCACCTTGGCCAGTTGAATGCCGGTGGCCTTGCTGACGAAGGGCACGGTGCGCGATGCGCGCGGGTTCACCTCCAGCACGTAGATCACGTCCTGGCCGTCTTTCTCCTGGATGGCGAACTGCACGTTCATCAGGCCCACCACGTTCAGCCCTTCGGCCATGGCGGCGGTCTGGCGCTTGAGTTCGTCGATGGTGGCTTGCTTCAGGTAGTACGGCGGCAGCGAGCACGCAGAGTCGCCCGAGTGGACGCCCGCCTGCTCGATGTGCTCCATCACGCCGCCGATGAAGACCTTGCCCTCGGGGTCGCGCAGGCAATCCACGTCGCACTCGATGGCGTCGTTCAGAAAGCGGTCGAGCAGCACGGGCGAGTCGTTGCTGACCTTGACGGCCTCGCGCATGTAGCGCTCCAGGTCGCGCTGCTCGTGGACGATTTCCATCGCGCGACCGCCCAGCACGTAGCTGGGGCGCACGACGAGCGGGTAGCCCAGGGAAGAGGCTTTTTCCAGCGCCTCGGCCTCGGTGCGGGCCGTGGCGTTGGGCGGTTGCTTCAAGCTCAGGCTATGCAGCAGCGCGGAGAAGCGCTCGCGGTCCTCGGCCGCGTCGATCATGTCGGGGCTGGTGCCGATGATGGGCACGCCCTCGGCCTCCAGGCCCAGCGCGAGCTTCAGGGGCGTCTGGCCGCCGTACTGCACGATCACGCCAGCGGGCTTTTCCTTGTCCACGATCTCCAGCACGTCTTCGAGCGTGAGCGGCTCGAAGTACAGGCGGTCGGAAGTGTCGTAGTCGGTCGAGACCGTCTCGGGGTTGCAGTTGACCATGATGGTCTCGTAGCCGTCCTCGCGCATCGCCAGCGCCGCGTGCACGCAGCAGTAGTCGAACTCGATGCCCTGGCCGATGCGGTTCGGCCCGCCGCCGAGCACCATGATCTTCTTCTTGTCGGTAGGCTCGGCCTCGCACTCGTCCTCGTAGGTCGAGTACATGTAGGCGGTGTTGGTGGCGAACTCGGCCGCGCAGGTGTCCACGCGCTTGTAGACCGGGCGCACGGAAAGCAGCCGGCGCGCGTCGCGCACGGCCTTCTCGCTGGTCTTGAGCAGCTTGGCGAGGCGCCGGTCGGAGAAGCCCTTCTTCTTGAGCGTGCGCAGCGTGCCGGCGTCCAGGGCGGCCAGCGCGGCGTCGCCCTTGTCTTCCACGAGCTTGTCCAGGTCGAGTTCGATCTTCACGATCTCCTCGATCTGCACCAGGAACCATTTGTCGATCTTGGTAAGGTCGTGCACCTCGTCCACGCTCAGGCCCATGGCGAAGGCATCGCCCACGTACCAGATGCGCTCGGGGCCGGGCTCGCCGAGTTCCTTTTCGAGCAGTTCGCGGTCCTGCGTCTTCTCGTTCATGCCGTCCACGCCGACTTCCAGACCGCGCAGCGCCTTCTGGAACGACTCCTGGAAGGTACGGCCCATAGCCATCACCTCGCCCACCGACTTCATCTGCGTGGTCAGGCGCGAATCGGCCGTGGGGAATTTCTCGAACGCGAAGCGCGGGATCTTGGTGACCACGTAGTCGATCGAGGGCTCGAACGACGCAGGCGTCGCGCCGCCCGTGATCTCGTTCTTCAGCTCGTCGAGCGTGTAGCCCACGGCCAGCTTGGCCGCGACCTTGGCGATCGGGAAACCCGTGGCCTTGGACGCGAGCGCCGACGAGCGCGACACGCGCGGGTTCATCTCGATCACGATCATGCGGCCGTCCTTCGGGTTCACCGAGAACTGCACGTTGGAGCCACCCGTGTCCACGCCAATCTCGCGCAGCACCGCCAGGCTGGCGTTGCGCATGATCTGGTATTCCTTGTCGGTCAGCGTCTGCGCCGGTGCCACGGTGATCGAGTCACCCGTGTGGACGCCCATGGGATCGAGGTTTTCGATCGAGCAGATGATGATGCAGTTGTCCGCCTTGTCGCGGACGACTTCCATCTCGTACTCCTTCCAGCCGAGCAGCGATTCCTCGATCAGCAGTTCGTTGGTGGGCGAGGCTTCCAGACCGCGCTTGCAGATGGTCTCGAACTCTTCCGGGTTGTAGGCGATGCCGCCGCCCGTGCCGCCCAGCGTGAAGCTGGGGCGGATGACGGTCGGGAAGCCCACGTTCTTCTGCACCGCCCAGGCTTCGTCCATGCTGTGCGCGATGCCCGAGCGCGCCGAGCCCAGGCCGATCTTGGTCATCGCGTCCTTGAACTTCAGGCGGTCTTCGGCCTTGTCGATGGCCTCGGGCGTGGCGCCGATCAGCTCGACCTTGTACTTGTCGAGCACGCCGTGGCGCCACAGGTCGAGCGCGCAGTTCAGCGCGGTCTGGCCGCCCATGGTGGGCAGGATCGCGTCGGGGCGCTCCTTGGCGATGATCTTCTCGACCGTTTGCCAGGTGATGGGCTCGATGTAGGTCACGTCGGCCGTGGCCGGGTCGGTCATGATCGTCGCGGGGTTGCTGTTGATGAGGATGACCTTGTAGCCCTCCTCGCGCAGCGCCTTGCAGGCTTGCACGCCCGAGTAGTCGAACTCGCACGCCTGCCCGATGATGATGGGGCCCGCGCCGATGATGAGGATGCTCTGGATGTCTGTGCGCTTAGGCATGCTGGGCCTTTGCCTTGTACTGGGTCATGAGTGCGGTGAAGCGGTCGAACAGGTAGCCGATGTCGTGCGGGCCGGGCGATGCCTCGGGGTGGCCCTGGAAGCAGAACGCGGGCTTGTCCTTGTGTTCCAGCCCCTGCAGCGTGCCGTCGAACAGGCTCACGTGCGTGGCGCGAAGGTGCGCGGGCAGCGACGCCATGTCCACCGCAAAGCCGTGGTTCTGGCTGGTGATGCTGACGCGGCCCGTGTCCAGGTCCTTCACGGGGTGGTTGGCGCCGTGGTGGCTGTTCTGCATCTTGAAGGTCTTGGCGCCTGCGGCCAGGGCCATGATCTGGTGGCCCAGGCAGATGCCGAAGACGGGCAGGCCGCTGTCCACCAGCGTGCGCGTGGCCTCAATGGCGTAGTCGCAGGGCTCTGGGTCGCCGGGGCCGTTGGACAGGAACACGCCGTCGGGCTGCATCGCCAGCACGTCGGCGGCGGGCGTCTGCGCGGGCACCACGGTGACTTTGCAGCCGCGCTCGGCCAGCATGCGCAGGATGTTCTTCTTCACGCCGAAGTCGTAGGCCACCACGTGGAAGGCGGGTTGGGTCAGTTCGCCGTAGCCCGAGCCCAGCTTCCATTCGGTCTGCGTCCACTCGTAGCGCGCCGGGGTGCTGACCACCTTGGCGAGATCCAGCCCAGCCATGTGGGGCGCGGCCTTGGCCTTGGCGATGGCTTCGTCGATCAGCGCCTGCGTGACGGCCTGCCCGGCGGCCAGGCCGATGATGGCGCCGTTCTGCGCGCCCTTGTCGCGCAGCAGGCGCGTGAGCTTGCGGGTGTCGATGTCGGCGATGGCGACGGTGTTCTGGCGCACGAGGTACTGCGACAGCGTCTCGGTGCTGCGGAAGTTGCTGGCGAGCAGCGGCAGGTCCTTGATGATCAGCCCTGCGGCATGGACCTTGTCGGCTTCGATGTCCTCGGCGTTGACGCCGTAGTTGCCGATGTGCGGGTACGTCAGGGTGACGATCTGCTGGCAGTAGCTCGGGTCGGTGAGGATTTCCTGGTAGCCGGTGATGGCGGTGTTGAACACCACTTCGCCGACGGTGGCACCGGTGGCGCCGATCGAATTGCCGATAAAGACCGTGCCGTCTGCAAGCGCCAGGATGGCGGGCGGGAAGCTTCCCTTGAGAGACAAAAGCACTGGGTTCTCCGGATGGTTACGGTCGCCCGGCGCCTGCAGGCCACTCGTACACGCGGATGCGCTCGAAGTGCCGGTGGCTGCTCTCAGATGGGTTGTTGCTTTGGGTGCGATCGGGCGACGCTGTTGCGAGAAAAGCCCTTGATTATAGCCCTGGCGACCTCACCGCCAGCCATGCAAGCCCTGCATAACCCTATCGCGCAGTGCCGCTCGCGTGCAGGCAGATGGCCGCCGCCGCCGCCACGTTCAGCGACTCCTCACCGCCCGGCTGGGCGATGCGGATGCGCTGCGCGGCCTTGGCCTCCAGCACGGGCGAAACGCCCTGCCCCTCGTGCCCCAGCACCCAGGCGCAGGGCCAGGGCAGCGCGGCGCGGTGCAGCCAGTCGCCTTCGTGGACGTGCGTCACCAGCAAGGGCACTTGCAGCGCGTCCAGGTCGCTCGGCTCCAGCCCTTCGATCAAGGTCAGCCCGAAATGCGCGCCCATGCCTGCCCGCAGCACCTTGGGCGACCACAGGGCGGCGCTGCCCTTGATGGCGGCCACCTGCCGGAACCCGAAGGCCGATGCGCTGCGCAGGATGGAGCCCACGTTGCCCGCATCCTGCACACGGTCCAGCACGACGGTGGCTGCGTCGCCACGCAGCGGCTGGGGCGCAGGCAGGTCGAGGATGAAGCCCATGCGGGCGGGCGATTCCAGCGCGCTGATGTCGGCAAACAAGGCATCTGCCATTACTATTGTTTTAATAGCTGCTGGTGCATACTGCATCTGCGCTAGAGGCCAAAAAGACTCTGAAAACACAGCCACCGTCGGGCGCTGCCCGCGCTCCAGCGCCGCACTGCACAAGTGGTCACCCTCCAGCCACACGCGGCCCTGCTTGCGGTAGGCCGTGCTGTCCTGCGCCAGGCGGCGCAAGTCCTTCACGAAGGCGTTGTCGCGCGAATGGATGGCGGTGACGTTCACAGGCATTGCGCCACAGGCGCGAACGAGCGGCGGTGATGTATGCAGGCCCCGTGCTCGCGCAGCGCGGCCATGTGCGTTGCGGTGCCGTAGCCCTTGTGGCCCGCAAAGCCGTAGTGCGGAAACTCCGCGTCGATCTGCGCGCACCAGCGGTCGCGGTGTACTTTGGCGAGGATGGATGCGGCAGAGATGGCCGCCACCTTCGCATCGCCCTTCACGATGGCCTCGGCAGGCACATCCAGCCGGGGCAGGCGGTTGCCGTCCACCAGCACCTGCGCGGGTTTCAGGCGCAGGCCCGCCACGGCGCGCTGCATGGCCAGCAGCGTGGCTTGCAGGATGTTGAGCCGGTCGATCTCTTCCACGCTGGCCTCGGCAATGCAGCAGCACAGCGCCTTGGCGCGGATTTCGTCGTAGAGCTTTTCGCGCCGGGCGAGCGTGAGCTTCTTGGAGTCGGCCAGCCCGGCGATGGGGTGCAAGTCATCCAGGATGACGGCTGCGGCCACCACCGGCCCCGCCAACGGCCCGCGCCCGGCCTCGTCCACCCCGGCGACGAGGCCAGGGGCGTGCCAGGGAAGGCAGACCTGCTCAGGCGGATTTTTGGGCGAGGACTTGGCGGATCGCATCGGCAGCCAGTTGGGGGGTGTTGCGTTGCAGGGTGTGGTGCAGTTCGGTAAAGCGCTGCTCCAGCGCCGCGATCTTGGCGGGATTGTGCCTGCGCGCATCCAGCCATTGCAGCGTGGCATCGCACAGCGCCTGGGGCGTGGCGGCGTCCTGGATCAGCTCGGGCACCACGAAGTCGCCGCACAGGATGTTGGGCAGTCCCACCCAAGGCTGCAACTGCTTGCGGCGCATGAGCCACCAACTGAACGGGTGCATGTGGTAGCCGATGACCATGGGGCGCTTGAACAGCGCGGCCTCCAGCGTGGCGGTGCCGCTGGCGATCAGCGTGGCGTCGCAGGCGGCCAGCACCGTGTGGGATTGGCCGGAGACGATCTGCACCGCGCCATCGCGCAGGCCGCAGGCACGCGCTGCCTGCTCGATGCGCGCTTGGAGCGACGGCACGGCGGGCACTACCAATTTGATAGCTTGTCGTGCTTGCTGGATAAGCGCTGCGGCCTGAAAAAAGGGTTGGGCGATGTAGGCAATCTCGGACGAGCGGCTGCCCGGCAGGATCGCCAGCACCTCGTCCTCGTCACGCAAACCCAACTGCGCGCGGGCCGCAGCGCGGTCGGGCACCACGGGGATCACGTTGGCGAGCGGGTGGCCCACGTAGGTGGCGGCGATGCCGTGGCGGGCCAGCAGCTCGGGCTCGAACGGGAAGATGCACAGCACGTGGTCTGCGCTGCGGCGGATTTTCTCGACCCGATCGGCGCGCCAGGCCCAGACGGACGGGCAGACGAAATGCACGGTCTTGATGCCTGCGGCGCGCAAGTCGGCCTCCAGGCCCAGGTTGAAGTCGGGGGCGTCCACGCCAATGAACACGTCGGGGCGGTTTTGCAGCAAGTCAGCACGCAGCGTTTTGCGGATGCGCAGCAGCTCGCGCAGGCGGCGCAGCACCTCCATGCTGTAGCCGTGTACCGCCAGCCGCTCGCTGGGCCAGCGGGCGTCAAAGCCCCGCCGCTCCATCTGCGGGCCGCCGATGCCGTGGGCGTTCAACGCGGGCCATTGGGCGCGCATGCCGTCGAGCAGCAGGCCCGCGAGCAGGTCGCCCGAAGCTTCACCCGCCACCATCGCAATGCGGGGCGCTTGCAACCCACTCATAGATTTCAGCGAGCGATACCTTGGGCCGATGCGGCCAGGAAGCCGTCCATCAGCGCCACGTCCTGCGCAGCATCGGGCACCTGTTCGGCCAGCGCCTGGATGGCCTCACGGGCCTGCTCCAGCGTCAGCCCCTGGCGGTACAGCAGCTTGTGCATCTCGCGAATGGCCGTGATGCACTCGGCGGAGAAATCACGGCGGCGCAGGCCCACCAGGTTCACGCCCCGCACGGCCAGCGGGTTGCCGTCCACCACCATGAAGGGCGGCACGTCCTTGTTGACATGGCTGGCAAAGCCCACCATGGCGTGCGCGCCGATGCGCATGCGCTGCAGCACGCCCGTCAGCCCGCCCACGGTGGCCCAGTCGCCCACTTCCACGTGGCCCGCCAGCGTCACGTTGTTGGACATGGTGGTCTGGTGGCCCACCACGCAGTCGTGCGCGATGTGGACGTAGGCCATGATCCAGTTGTCGTCGCCGATGGTGGTCACGCCCTTGTCCTGGGCCGTGCCCAGGTTGAAGGTGCAGAACTCGCGGATGGTGTTGCGGTCGCCGATGACGAGGCGCGTCGGCTCGCCCGCGTATTTCTTGTCCTGCGGCACGGCGCCCAGCGAGGCGAACTGGAAGATGCGGTTGTCGGCGCCGACGGTGGTGTGGCCCTCGATCACGCAGTGCGCGCCCACGGTGGTGCCCGCGCCAATGGTCACGTGCGGGCCAATGACGGCATACGGCCCCACGGCGACTGTGGGATGAAGGCATGCGCCTTCGGCAACGATGGCTGTCGGATGAATCTGAGACATGTTAGTTTTCCACTGCCCCCGGCAGCGTGCGCTGCGCATGAGACTGGCGCAGCCCATGCGCAAGCAGCCGCGCAAGGGCCGCCCCGCCGCGCTGGCTGCGTCCCCCTGCCCGCATTGCGCAGCAATGCGAGAGCGGGGGGAAGGCGCGAAGCGACTCAGGGGGGTGTTCCATCAATTCACGGCGCGCATGGTACACATCAGC
Organism: Acidovorax sp.; assembly: GCF_047607405.1. Classification (GTDB taxonomy): domain Bacteria; phylum Pseudomonadota; class Gammaproteobacteria; order Burkholderiales; family Burkholderiaceae_C; genus Acidovorax. The sequence continues at coordinate 49,518 of NZ_JASGDA010000091.1, forward strand.
TCGGCTTCGCAAGCCACGTCGTCGCCCACGCTGGCGATGCCCTTGAACTTCCAGATGCCGCCGCGAACGCGGTCGATGGTGATGGTCAAAATCAGTTGGTCGCCCGGCTCCACCGGGCGCTTGAAGCGCGCGCCGTCGATGCCGACGAAGTAGTAGATGTTGTTCTCATCGGGCACCTGGCCCATGGCGTCGAACGCCAGCAGGCCGGCGGCCTGGGCCAGCGCTTCGAGGATGAGCACGCCAGGCATCACGGGACGGCCCGGGAAGTGGCCCATGAAATACGGCTCGTTGAAGGTGACGTTCTTGATCGCCTTGATGCGCGTGTTGCGCTCCAGTTCGACCACCCTGTCCACCAGCAGGAACGGGTAGCGGTGCGGCAGTTGCTTGAGAATTGCGTGGATATCCATCATTGGGTCGTTCTTCCGTTCATGCTGCCTTGAGCGCCTGCTCCAGCGCCTTGATGCGCTCGCGCAGGGCATGCAGTTGTTTGAGTGTTGCCGCGTTCTTTTCCCAGCGCGCATTGTCGTCGATGGGGAACATGCCGGTGTACTGGCCCGGCTGCGTGAGCGAGCGCGTGACCACCGTGGCGGCAGAGATGTGTACGTTGTCCGCCAGCGTGAGGTGGCCCAGCACGATGGCTCCGCCGCCCACGGTGCAATGCGCGCCAATGGTGGCGCTGCCCGCGATGCCCACGCACCCGGCCATGGCCGAGTGCCGACCAATGCGCACGTTGTGGCCCACCTGGATCAGGTTGTCGAGCTTCACGCCGTCCTCGATCACGGTGTCCTGCAAGGCCCCGCGGTCGATGCAGGTGTTGGCACCGATTTCCACGTCGTCACCGATGCGCACGGCGCCCAGTTGCTCGATCTTGACCCACTGGCCGTTCTCGGGCGCGAAGCCGAAGCCGTCCGCGCCGATCACCACGCCCGCATGCACGATGCAGCGCGCGCCGATGCGGCAGTCCTCGCCCACGGTGACGCGCGACTTGAGCACCGTGCCCTCGCCCACGCGCGCGCCGCGCTCGACCACGCACAGCGGCCCGACGGTGGCCGTGGGGTGTACCTGCGCGTGCGGATGCACCACCGCGCTGGCATGCACGCCGCCCTGCGCCGCAGGGGCCGCGTGCCGCCGCCAGAGCTGCGTGGCGCGCGCGAAATAGGCATAGGGGTTGTCGGCCACGATGCACGCGCCGCGCGCCAGGGCCGCCGCGCGCATGGCAGGCGCCACAATGACACAGGCCGCCCGGGAGGCGGCCAGTTGCTGCTGGTAGCGCGGGTTGCTCAGGAAGCTGAGGTCCCCCGGGCCCGCCACCTCCAGCGGCGCGATGCGGGAGATGACGGCATCACGCGATGCGCCCTCTCCCTCCAGCGAACCACCGAGCGCATCGACAATGTGCCCGAGGAGCAAGCTCACGCGCGGCCCATCCAGTGCTGCTGCGGCTTACTTGGCTGCCGCACTGGCATTGAGCGCCTTGATCACCTTGTCGGTGATGTCGTGCTTGGGGTTGATATAGACGGCCTCTTGCAGGATCACGTCGTACTTCTCGGACTCAGCCACCTGCTTGACGACCTTGTTGGCACGCTCCAGCACCTGCGAGAGTTCCTCGTTCTTGCGGGTGCTCAGGTCTTCCTGGAACTCGCGGCGCTTGCGCTGGAATTCACGGTCCTGGTCCACCAGTTGGCGCTGGCGCGCAGTGCGCTGGCTTTCGGCCATGGTGGGCGCCTCGCGCTCGAACTTCTCGCTGGCGGTCTTGAGGGAATTGCCCATCTCCACCAGGTCTTTTTCGCGCTTGGAGAACTCCTGCTCGAGCTTGGCCTGTGCAGCCTTGGCCGTGTTGGCTTCGCGGAAGATGCGGTCGGTGTTCACGAACCCGGCGCGGAAGGTTTCCTGCGCATGCACGGGGGCCGCTGCGGCGAGCGTGCCAAGGAGCAGCAGGGTCAGGGAAATGTGGCGGGAAAAGGATTTCATTAGAAGGATGTTCCGATCTGGAATTGCAGTTTTTGGATTTTATCGCCAGCGAACTTGCGCACCGGTTGCGCGAACGCCAGGCGCAGCGGGCCGAGCGGGGAAATCCAGCTCAGGCCCAGGCCCACCGACGCGCGCATGTCGTCGAAGGTGACTTTCTCGTTTTCGCCGTACACGTTGCCCACGTCCAGGAAGGTGAACATGCGCAGGGTGCGGTCGTTGCCCGCGCCGGGGAACGGCGTGATCAGCTCCGCGTTGAGGGTGACCTTCTTCGGCCCGCCGAGCGAGGCACCCGTCACGTCGCGCGGCCCCAGCGTGCCCTGGTCGAAGCCGCGCACCGAGCCCAGCCCCCCCGAGTAGAAGTTCTTGAACACCGGGAACGGCCGCCCGTTCAGCCCCTTGCCGATGCCCAGCTCGCTGTTGAACGCCAGCGTGAACTTCTTGTTCAGCGGCACGTACTGCTGGAACTGGTAGTTGGCCCGCACGTAGCGTGCATCCCCGGCCACCGACCATTCGGAGTTCAGGCGCTGGTAGCGGCCCGAATTGGGCGCCAGCGCACTGTCGCGGCCGTCGCGCGACCAGCCGATGGTCAGGGGAATGGAGGTGCTGGTATAGCCGAACTTGTCGGCATAGGCCAGGTAGGTGGCCGGGATGTTGGTGCCGGACTTGATCTTGGTCTGCTCCAGGCCGCCGCCGAAGAACACCGTGTCCGTCTCGGTGAAGGGCACGCCGAAGCGCACCGAGGTGCCGGTGGTCACGAGCTCGTAGTTGCCGCCCTGGTCCTCGTAGGGCTTGTCGGTGCGGTAGTACACGTCCAGCGTGCGCGAGATGCCCTCGGGTGTGAAGTAAGGGTTGGTGGTGCTGAACACCAGCGTGCGGCGGTACTTGCTGGTGTTGACGTCGATGCCCAGGTAGTTGCCCGAGCCGAAGATGTTCTCCTGCTTGATGCCGAACGACAGCGACATCTTTTCGGCGCTGGAGAAGCCCACGCCCATCTGCAGCGAGCCGGTGGGCTTTTCGGCCACGTTGATGACCAGGTCCACCTGGTCCGGCGAGCCGGGCACTTCCTGCGTCTCGACGTTCACTTCGGTGAAGAAGCCCAGCCGGTCCACGCGGTCGCGCGACAGGCGGATCTTCTCGCCGTCGTACCACGAGGCTTCGTACTGGCGGAATTCACGGCGGATGACTTCGTCGCGCGTGCGGTTGTTGCCGCTCACGTTGATGCGGCGCACGTAGGCGCGGCGCGAGGGCTCGGCCTGCAGGACGAAGGTGACGCGGTTGTTCTCGCGGTCGATCTCGGGCACGGCCTCGACCCGCGCGAACGCGAAGCCGAAGCGCGAGAAATACTCCGAGAACGCCTTGGTGGTTTCCGTCACCTGGTCGGCGTTGTAGGGCTCGCCCACGCGGATGCTGACCAGCGACTTGAACTCGTCCTCGCGGTCCAGGTAGTTGCCTTCCAGCTTGACGCCGGAGACCACGTAGCGCTCGCCCTCGGTGACGTTGACGGTGATGGAGATGTCCTGCTTGTCGGGCGAAATCGCCACCTGCGTGGAGTCCACACGGAACTCGAGGTAGCCGCGCTGCAGGTAGTACGAGCGCAGGGTTTCCAGGTCGGCATTGAGCTTGGCACGGGAGTAGCGGTCGCTCTTGGTGTACCAGCTCAACCATCCGCCGGTATCCTGGTCGAACAGGCCCTTGAGCGTGGATTCGCTGAAGGCCTTGTTGCCGACGATGCGCACTTCCTTGATACGGGCGGGGTCGCCCTCGGTGACGGTGAAGGTCAGGTTGACACGGTTGCGCTCGATGGGGGTCACGGTGGTGACGACCTCGGCGCCGTACAGGCTTTTGTTGATGTACTGGCGCTTGAGTTCCTGCTCGGCGCGGTCGGTCAGCGCCTTGTCGTAGGGGCGGCCTTCGGTGAGGCCCACGTCGCGCATGGCCTTCTTGAGCACGTCCTTGTCGAACTCCTTGGTGCCCGCGAAGTCCACGTCTGCGACGGTGGGGCGCTCTTCGACCACCACCACCAGCACGTTGCCGCTGGCCTCCAGGCGCACGTCCTTGAACAGGCCCAGGCCGAACAAGGCGCGGATGGCTGCCGCGCCCTTTTCATCGTTGTAGTCGTCGCCGACGCGCAGGGGCATGGATGCGAACACGGTGCCCGGCTCCACGCGCTGCAGGCCCTCCACACGGATGTCCTGCACCTTGAAGGGCTCCAGTGCCCAAGCCGCATTGGCGGCAAAAATCATGGCGGCAAGGGCCGTCGCGGTGCGAACGCCCAGGCGGTTGATGTGTTTTTTCATGGATGAAAGCTGGAGAATCGGCCAGCACAGCTAGCCAAAGAGCCGGAAGACGTACCGGGAGAAATCGTTGAACATGGCGATGGACATCATGAGCATGAGCACTGCCAGACCGCCGCGCTGCAGGCGTTCCATCCAGGCTTCGGAGACGCCGCGACCGGTCACACCTTCCCAAAGATAATACATCAGGTGCCCCCCATCCAGGACGGGCACGGGCAGCAGGTTGAGCACGCCCAGGCTCACGCTGATGAGGGCCAGGAAGATGAGGTACTGGGTCAGGCCCATGCTGGCCGAACGGCCCGCGTAGTCGGCAATCGTCAGCGGGCCGCTGAGGTTCTTGAGCGAGGCTTCGCCGATGAGCATGCGGCCCATCATGCGCAGCGTCAGCGCCGACACGTCCCAGGTCTTGACCACGCCGCCCCAGGCGCCTTCCAGCAGGCCGTACTCCACGGTGACGAACGCGGGTGGAGCGCCCACGTAGGCGCCGATGCGGCCTACCGTGGCGCCTTGCTCCGCCAGGGCATCGGGCAGCACGTCCAGATTCAGCACCTGCCCCGAGCGCTCGATGCGCCAGGGCTGGGCCAGCGGCTCGCCGCCCCGCACGGACTGGCGGATCAGTTCGCGCAGCTGCTGCCCGTCCACCACGTCCTGCGCGCCGATGCGCAGCACTACATCGCCTTCGTGCAGGCCAGCACGGGCTGCGGCGCTGCCTTCCATGACCTGGCCCAGCACCGGTCGCGTCCAGGGGCCCAGGATGCCGACCTTGCGGAACAGCTGGGCATCGGCTTCGCGGGTGTCGATGCCGGACATGTCGAGCACAACCTCCCGGTGCGCGGCTCCCGGCTGGGGCTGCAGGGAAAGCCGCACGTTCACGCCCTCCAGCGCGCCGCGCGTGAGCAGCCAGCGCAGGTCTTCAAACGAGCGCACGGGCTCCATATCGTCCGCACCCAGCGCCGCCTGCTCCACCAGTTCGCCGCCGCGCAGGCCCGCGCCCTGGGCGACGGAGCCCGCCACCGGACTGGCGAGCACCGCGCGAGGCTCTTGCACCCCGTTCCAGTTCACGATGGAGTACAGCAGCACCGCCAGCAGCAGGTTGGCAACGGGGCCCGCCGCCACGATGGCAGCGCGCGAGCGCAGCGGCTGGGTGTTGAAGGCCAGGTGCCGCTCCTCGGGGGCCACGGGGGCCTCGCGCTCGTCCAGCATCTTCACGTAGCCGCCCAGGGGGAACGCGCCCACCACGAACTCGGTGGACGAGCCCTTGGGCTGCCAGCGCAGCAGCGGTTTGCCAAAGCCCACCGAGAAGCGCAGCACCTTCACCCCGCAGGCCACGGCCACGCGGTAGTGGCCGTACTCATGCACGGCGATCAAGAGGCCCAGGGCGACGATGAAGGCGGCAATGGTGAGCAGCATGAACCTCTCTCCTGGAAACTCAGGCCGCCATGCGGCCCGCGGCATGCTCGGCCGCGTGGCGCGCCTGGGCGTCCAGGTGCAGCAGGGCTTCGAGCGAATCCGGCTTGGAGGGCGACACCGCGTCCAAAGTTGCAAGATTCACGGCATGGATGCGGTCGAAGCGCAGCCGTCCCGACAGGAAGGCGCCCACCGCCACTTCGTTGGCGGCGTTCAGCACGGCGGTCGTGCCCTCGGCCGCCTTCAGCGCGTGCCAGGACAGGTGCAGGCCGGGGAAGCGGGTGGCGTCCGCGTCCTCGAAGGTGAGCGCTGCCAGGGCCGCGAAATCGAGCTTGCTGGCGCCGCTGGCGATGCGCTCGGGCCAGGCCAGGCCGCAGGCGATGGGCACGCGCATGTCAGGCGTTCCCAACTGCGCCAGGATGGATGCGTCCTTGAACTGCACCATCGAATGGATGATCTGCTGCGGGTGGATGACCACCTTGATCTGGTCCGGGTGCAGGTCGAACAGCCAGCGCGCCTCGATCACTTCGAGCGCCTTGTTCATCATGGTGGCCGAGTCCACCGAGATCTTGCGGCCCATGGCGAAGTTGGGGTGCGCGCAGGCCTGGTCGGGCGTGATCTGCGACAGCGTGGCCGGGTCGCGCTGGCGGAACGGCCCGCCGGACGCGGTGAGCAAAATGCTGTCCACCCGCTCCGGCCAGGTGGCGGGGTCTTCGGGCAGGCACTGGAAGATGGCCGAGTGCTCGCTGTCGATGGGCAGCAGCGTGGCCCCGCCCTGCTTGACCGCCTGCATGAACAGCGCGCCGCCCACGACCAGCGCCTCCTTGTTGGCCAGCAGCAGGCGCTTGCCCGCACGCGCCGCCGCCAGGCAAGGCGCCAGGCCCGCCGCCCCGACGATGGCGGCCATGACGGCGTCCACTTCATCGTGCGACGCTATTGTTTCAATAGCTTCTGGCGCTTGGAGGACAAGCGTTGGAAGGCGATTTGACTCTAATTTTTCTGCCAGCAACCGCGCATGGGGCGCGCTTGCCATAACGGCGTAGCGGGGGCGGAAGTGCGCGCACTGCGCCAGCATCAAGTCCACCTGGGTCGCGGCACTGAGCGCGAAGACCTCGAACCGGTCAGGGTGGCGGGCCACCACGTCCAGCGTATTGGTGCCGATGGAACCCGTGGAGCCCAGCACCGTGATGCGTTGTTTCTTCATCGTGTCGTTATCGTCAGGCTGGTGAGCATCAGCGCCAGGGGCAGCGTAGGCAGCAAGGCATCCACGCGGTCCAGCACGCCGCCATGGCCCGGCAACAGGTTGCTGCTGTCCTTGACGCCCGCGCTGCGCTTGATGAGCGACTCCACCAGGTCGCCCGCCACGCTCATCGCCACCATGAACAGCACCGCGATCACCAGCAGCCACCAGCCCTGCTGCGCCATGCGGCTGTAGAAGCTGGGCACCGCCGCCTGCCAATGCGCGTCGGCGGCCACCCACACGAAGGCCATCACCACCACGCCTGCGAGTCCGCCCCACACGCCCTCCCAGCTCTTGCCGGGGCTGATGCCGGGCGCGAGCTTGTTCTGGGTAAAGCGCAGGCCAAAGGCCCGGCCCGCGAAGTACGCGAAGATGTCGGCCACCCACACCAGCACCAGCACTGACAGCAGGAAGTTGATGCCCACGTTGCGCGCGTGCACCACGGCCAGCCACGCCAGCCACAGGGCCAGCACGCCCGCCACCAGCCGCACGGCGGCAGGAATGCGCGGCCAGCCCGGCACGCCCGCGCGCAGCAGCCATGCAGCCGCCAGCACCCACAGGCCGCCCCCGGCAATCCAGAGCGCGGGCATCGGCTGATGCACCCAGCCCAGCGCCCACGACGCGCCGCACAGCGCGACGCAGACGGCCCCCACGGCCACGGAGCCCGCCTGGCCGAAGCCGCTCAAGCGCCCCCATTCCCAGGCGCCAGCGGCCATGAGCACCAGCACGACCCCGGTGAAAGGTGTGGTACTGGAATAAAAAAGCGCGGGCAGCAGAATGGCCAGCAGGACGAGGGCGGTGATGACGCGCTGTTGGAGCATGGTGCCCTTCTTTCAGCCCTGCATCGGAGCAGGATGCGCGGACGATATTTGTTCGGAAGTCTTGCCAAAGCGGCGTTCGCGCGCGCCGAATGCCGCTATCGCCTCGTCCAGCGCGGCTTCGTCGAAGTCCGGCCACAGCCGGTCGCTGAAGACGAACTCGGAGTAGGCGGACTGCCACAGCAAAAAGTTGCTGACACGCATCTCGCCCCCGGTGCGGATCACGAGGTCCGGGTCCGGCACATGGGCCAGGGCCATTGCGCCGTTCAGGCTGGATTCGGTAATGGGCTCTCCACGCGCCGCCAGCTTGGCTGCGGCCTGGGCGATGTCCCAGCGGCCACCGTAGTTGAAGCAGACATTGAGCACAAGGCGCGAGTTGCCCGCCGTGGCGGCCTCGGCCTGGGCCAGACCCTCACGCACCTTGGGCGACAGGCCCGCGCGCTCGCCCACGAAATACAGGCGCACGCCGTCCTTCTGAAGTTGCGGCACTTCGCGCGCCAAGGCCAGGGCCAGCAGTTCCATGAGGCCGGAGACTTCGTCCGCCGGACGGTTCCAATTTTCGGACGAAAAGGCAAAGACCGTCAGCACCGCCACGCCGCGCTGCGCACAGGCGCGCGCGCAGCGGCGCAGCGAGTCGACCCCTTGCTTGTGGCCCGCCAGGCGCGGCAGGAAGCGGCGCGTGGCCCAGCGACCGTTGCCATCCATGACGATGGCGATGTGGTGCGGCACCACCGGTGATACAGACATGGGCAGGCTTACACCGCCATGATTTCCTGCTCTTTGCCCGCCACCAGCGCATCGATCTCGGCGATGTGCTTGTCGGTGAACTTCTGCACCTCGGTCTCGGCGCGCTTCTGGTCGTCCTCGGACGCGAGCTTGTCCTTGACCAGTTTCTTGACGGCTTCGTTGGCATCGCGGCGCAGGTTGCGCACGGCGATCTTGGCGCCCTCGCCCTCGGTGCGGGCCAGCTTGGTCATCTCCTTGCGGCGCTCCTCGCTCATGGGCGGCATGGGCACGCGGATCAGGTCGCCCATGCTGGCGGGGTTCAGGCCCAGGTCGCTTTCGCGGATGGCTTTTTCGATCTTGGCACCCATGCCCTTTTCCCAGGGCTGCACGCTGATGGTGCGCGAGTCGATCAGCGCGACGTTGGCCACTTGCGACAGCGGCACCATGGAGCCGTAGTACTCGACCTGCACCACGTCGAGCAGCGCGGGATTGGCGCGGCCCGTGCGGATCTTGCCCAGGTTGTTCTTGAACGCCGCGATGGACTGGTCCATCTTGGTCTCGGCAGTCTTCTTGATGTCGGCAATCGTCGTCGTCATTTTTTGCTCCTCAGGCGTAAACGAGTGTTCCTTCGTCCTCGCCCATCACCACGCGCTGGAGCGCGCCGTGCTTGAAGATGGAGAACACCTTGATGGGCAGCTTCTGGTCGCGGCACAGCGCGAAGGCGGTCGCGTCCATGATGCCCAGGTTGCGCGACATGGCCTCGTCGAAGCTCAGCTTGGCGTAGCGTGTGGCCGTGGGGTCCTTTTGGGGGTCGGCAGTATAAACGCCGTCCACCTTGGTGGCCTTGAGCACCACCTCGGCGCCAATCTCGGCGCCGCGCAGCGCGGCGGCTGTGTCGGTGGTGAAGAAGGGGTTGCCCGTGCCCGCCGCGAAGACGACGACCTTGCCTTCTTCGAGGTACTGCAGCGCCTTGGGGCGCACGTAAGGCTCCACCACCTGCTCGATGCCGATGGCCGACATGACGCGGGCCGTGAGCCCCTGCTTGTTCATCGCATCGGCCAGGGCCAGCGCGTTCATCACGGTGGCCAGCATGCCCATGTAGTCGGCGGTGGCGCGGTCCATGCCGACCGAGCCGCCCGCCACGCCACGGAAGATGTTGCCCCCGCCGATCACCACCGCCACCTGCACGCCCAGGCGCGTGACCTCGGCGATCTCTTCCACCATGCGGACGATGGTGGCGCGGTTGATACCGAAGGCGTCCTCGCCCATCAGCGCCTCACCAGACAGCTTGAGCAGGATGCGCTTGTGGGCTGGTGCAGCGTGGGTCATGGGCGTTTTCTCCAAAGGCAATTTGGCGGTGAAAGTGAAAGGGGCTTGCTAACCGACTATCAGGCGGCGGCGGCCTTGGCGGCAGCCACCTGGGCAGCCACTTCGGCGGCGAAGTCGTCGGCCTTCTTCTCGATGCCTTCGCCCACCACGTACAGGGTGAAGCCCTTCACGGTGGTGTTGGCAGCCTTGAGCATGGCGGCCACGGTCTGCTTGCCGTCGGCCGCCTTCACGAAGACCTGGTCGGCCAGCGAGACTTCCTTCAGGTACTTCTGCACGGCGCCGTCGATGCGCTTGGCGGTGATCTCGGCGCTTTGCGCGGGCTTGCCTGCGGCCACCAGTTCCTTGTTGGCTTCGTCGGCCTTGCCTTCGGCAACCGAGCGCTCCTTGGCGATCAGGTCGGCGGGCACGTCGGCGCTGGTCAGGGCCACGGGCTTCATGGCGGCCACATGCATGGCCACGTCCTTGGCGGCAGTGGCGTCGCCTTCGTATTCCACGACCACGCCGATGCGCGAGCCATGCAGGTACGAAGCCAGGTTGGCGCCGTCAAAGCGCTTGAAGCGGCGGAACGACATGTTCTCGCCGATCTTGCCGATCAGCCCCTTGCGCACGTCTTCCAGCGTGGGGCCGAAGCTGTCTTGGCTATAGGCCAGCTTGCCCAGCGCCTCGATGTCGGCGGGGTTGTGCTCGGCCACCAGTTTGGCGGCGGCGTTGGCCATGGCGATGAAGCTGTCGTTCTTGGAGACGAAGTCGGTCTCGCTGTTCACTTCGATCAGCGCACCCACGTTGCCGTTGATAAAGCTGGCGACCACGCCTTCGGCCGTCACGCGCGAAGCAGCCTTGCCCGCCTTGGTGCCCAGCTTGACGCGCAGCAGTTCCTCGGCCTTGGCCATGTCGCCGCCGGCCTCGGTCAGGGCCTTCTTGCATTCCATCATGGGGGCGTCGGTCTTGGCGCGCAGTTCAGCGACCATGCTTGCGGTAATTGCAGCCATCTTGTGTTCTCCGTATTCAGTCAATTCAGTTCGTTACAGGGTGCGGGCTAAAAAAAAGGGGGCATCAGAGGCCCCGCTTTTTCTTGCGCGACGTGATCGCGCAGCCGGGTCGGTCAGGCAGCGGATTCTTCCACTTCCACGAATTCGTCGGCGCTCTCGGCGGATGCGGCCTTGACCACTTCGTTCACCGCGTTGGCGCGGCCTTCGATGATCGCGTCGGCGATGCCGCGGGCGTACAGCGTGACAGCCTTGGCCGAGTCATCGTTGCCGGGGATCACGTAGTCGATACCTTCGGGCGAGTGGTTGGTGTCCACCACGCCGATCAGCGGAATGCCCAGCTTCTTGGCTTCGGCCACGGCGATCTTGTGGAAGCCCACGTCGATGATGAAGATGGCGTCGGGCAGCGCGGTCATGTCCTGGATGCCGCCGATGTCCTTTTCGAGCTTCTCGATCTCGCGGGTGAACGTGAGCTGTTCCTTCTTGCTCAGGCTGTCGAGACCGGCTTCTTGCTGGGCCTTCATGTCCTTCAGGCGCTTGATGGAAGTCTTGACGGTCTTGAAGTTCGTCAGCATGCCGCCCAGCCAGCGCTGGTCCACGAAGGGCACGCCAGCGCGCTGCGCTTCGGTGGCCAGAATCTCGCGGGCCTGGCGCTTGGTGCCGACCATCAGGATGGTGCCGCGGTTGGCCGCCAGTTGCTTGGCGAACTTTTGTGCTTCCTGGAACAGCGGCAGCGACTTTTCCAGGTTGATGATGTGGATCTTGTTGCGATGGCCGAAGATGTAGGGGGCCATCTTGGGGTTCCAGAAGCGGGTTTGGTGGCCGAAGTGGACACCGGCTTCCAGCATTTCGCGCATGGTGACGGACATGAAAAATACTCCGAAGGTTGGGTCTAAAATCCAGCCCACATAACCGCAGCGCGGGCTGCGGCACCTTGACAGGGCTGGTTTGCGATTGATTTGCCAAGCCGCCGACCATAAGCCAGCGCTGCTCCCAGCAAAACCCAAGGATTCTAGCATACCCATGCTTGCCGACCTGACCGCCACCCGCGCCTGTTTGGCGGGCGGCACCACCACCGCGCCCGCCGAGCTGGAGCGCTGCATCGCCGCCGTAGAGGCCCCCGCCAACGCCCACGCCTTCCTGCGCACCACGTTCGACGCGGCCCGCGCCACGGCGGCAAAGCCCGGTGTCGGTCGCCTTCCGCTGGCCGGGCTGGCCGTTTCCGTCAAGGACCTGTTCGACATCGCCGGGCAGCCCACCCCGGCGGGCGCTGCCGTGCTGGCCGACGCACCGCCCGCCCGCGCGGACTGCCCCGCCGTGGCCCGGTTGCGCGCCGCAGGCGCGGCGATCGTGGGGCGCACCAACATGGTGGAGTTCGCGTTCTCGGGCGTGGGCGTCAACCCGCACCACGGCACGCCCGCCGCCTGGGACGCGCGCTTTGGCGCCCTGCCCGGCGCGCCCCGGGTGCCGGGCGGCTCCTCATCCGGCGCGGGCGTGTCCGTCGCCACGGGTGCGGCCTTCATCGGCCTGGGGTCGGACACGGGCGGCTCGATCCGCATCCCGGCGGCGCTCAACGGCATCGTGGGCTTCAAGAACACGGCGCGGCTGGTACCCACGGATGGCGCCGTGCCGCTGTCCCCCACGCTCGACACTGCCTGCGCCCTGATCCGCAGCGTGCGCGACGCCATCGTGGCGCACGAAGTGCTGGCCGCCCGGCGCGTGACGCGCAGCCTGGCGCCGCTGTCGCAGTACCGCCTGGCCGTGCCATCGACGCTGTTTCTCGACGGCATGGACGCCGCCGTGGCCCGCGCCTTCGAGCGCACCCTGGGCACGCTGCGCGCTGCGGGCGCCACCATAGACACCATCGCCCTGCCCGCCGTGCAAGACCAGCCCGCCTACGGCTTCGCCGCGCCCGAAAGCTACGCCTGGCACCGCGAGCTGCTGCAGCGCGCGGGCGACCGCTACGACCCCCGGGTGCGCGCCCGCATCGAGAAAGGCGCCGCGCTGATGGCCTGGGAATACATCCACCTGCAGCACGAGCGCCAGCGCTGGATCGCCCGCATGCACGCCAGCATCGACGGCTACGACGCGCTGCTGTCCCCCACCGTGCCCATCGTGGCGCCGCCCATCGCCGACGTGGCGCCGGGGGCGGAACGCGACGAGGAATTCTTCCGCGTCAACACCCTGCTGCTGCGCAACACCAGCGCCATCAACCTGCTGGACGGCTGCGCGCTGTCCCTGCCCTGCCATGTGCAGGGGGAACTCCCCGCCGGGCTCATGGTCTGGCACGGGGCGCTGATGGACGACACGGTGCTCAACGTGGGCCTGCAGATCGAGCAGATACTACAAAAACAATAGCTGCTCGCGCTTGTCCAGCAAGCGCCAGAGGCCAAAAACACTTAAAACCATGAAGATAGCCATCGTGGGCGCCGGCATCGTCGGCGTCACCACTGCGTACGAGTTGGCCGCCGACGGCCACCAAGTCACCGTGTTCGACCAGCGCAGCGCCGCCGCCGAGGAGGCCAGCTTTGCCACGGCGGGCCTGCTGGCGCCCCACCTGCTCAACCCCTGGGCCGTGCCCGGCTTCGGCCAGGCGCTGCGGCTCACCGGCGCGGATGCCACGCTGCGGCTGGCGGGCGGCCTCTCGCGCGCACACCTCGCCTGGCTGTGGCGCTGGCGCGGCCAGGCGCGGCGCCTGAGCGCACCCGCCGCCGCGCTGGAACGCCTGGCGCAGTACAGCCAGACCCGCCTGCACGCCATCGCCGCGCGGCATGAACTCGACTTCGAGGCCAGCGAAGGCCGCCTGGTGCTGCTGCGCACAGAACAAGACGGCGCCGCGCTGCAGCCCGCACTGCAGGTGCTGCGCGATGCCGGTGTGGCCCTGCGCGAGATAGACGCCGACACCGCGCGCCAGATCGAACCCGGCCTCTCGCCCGAGGCGCCGCTGGCGGGCGCCATCCACCTGCCCGGCGCGGGCGCGGGCAACTGCCGCCTGTTCGCCCAGCATCTGCGCCAGGGCATGCAGGGCGCGGGGGTGGACTTCGCGTTCAACACCCGCATCGACCGCATCAGCACCCAGCCCGTGGGCCTGGCGGTGCAGGGCGACGCCGATCTGCGCCGCTTCGACGCCGTCGTGCTGTGCGCGGGCATGGCCAGCGCCGCGCTGCTGCCGCCCCTGGGCCTGCGCCTGCCCATGGCCGCCGTGCAGGGCTACTCCGTCAGCGCCCCGCTGCGCGAGGACACGCACGCGCCGCGCGCCAGCGTGGTGGACGCGGCGCAGCAGATCAGCATTGCCCGCCTGGGCCAGCGCGTGCGCATCGCGGGCGGCGCCGACCTGGCGGGCGCCGACGCGCGGCACCACGCCCCCACGCTGCAGCGGCTGTACCGCACGCTCAACGACTGGTTTCCGGGCGGGGCGCAGCTCTCGTCCGGCGTGCAGGTGTGGCGCGGCGCGCGCACCCTGCTGCCCGACGGCGCGCCCGTGCTGGGCGCCAGCGGCCTGCCGGGCCTGTGGCTCAACACCGGCCACGGCGCGGGCGGCTGGGCGCTGGCCTGCGGCTGCGCAAGGGCCGTGGCCGATTTGATGGCAGGCCGCGAACCCGAAGTGCCCCTCGCCGACCTAGGCTTGCGCGACTTCTGACCGGCGCACAATGCGGCGCCATGCACCGCATCGCGCACCACCAGCCCCATCCGCTGTTCGACACCGCCACCACGCGCCGCATCGAGCGCGCCGCGCAAGCCGCCCTGCCCCCGCACACGCTGATGCAGCGCGCGGGCCTGGCCGTGGCCCGGCTGGCCCAGGCGATTGCGCCGCATGCGCGCATGGTGTGGATCGCCTGCGGCCCGGGCAACAACGGCGGCGATGGGCTGGAAGCCGCCATTCATCTGCGCCGCGCGGGCCGCGACGTGGCGGTGACCTGGCTGGGCCAGCCCGAGCGCTCACCGGCGGACGCGCTCGCGTCCTGGCGGCGCGCCCAGGCCGCAGGCGTGCGGTGGTCAGACGGCCCGCCCGCCAACCTGACGGCATCAGACCTGTGCATCGACGCCCTGCTGGGCATTGGCGCCACGCCCCGACCGCCCGATGACCGCCTGCGGGCCTGCCTGCACGCACTGCGGCGCAGCCCCGCCCCGGTGCTGGCCGTGGATCTGCCCAGCGGGCTGAACGCCGATACGGGCCAGTACGCCGAGGGCTTCGCTCCCGATACGGAATCCGCATCGCCGCGCCACACCCTGGCCCTGCTGACCCTCAAACCCGGCCTGTTCACCGCCACCGGGCGCGATGCGGCGGGCACCGTGTGGCTGGACGGCCTGGGGGTGGACACCGCCGACGCGCCGCCCACGGCCTGGCTGTCCGGCCCCGCCCCTGCCACGCCGCGCGCCCACGCCAGCCACAAGGGCAGCTACGGCGACGTGGCCGTGGTGGGCGGCGAGGGCCTGGCCGAGCGCGGCATGGGCATGGGCGGCGCGGCGCTGCTGGCGGCATCCGCGGCGCTGCACGGCGGCGCGGGCCGGGTGCAGGTGGCC
>NZ_JASGDA010000092.1:0-32262 GCF_047607405.1 Acidovorax sp.
CTACTTCGCGCCCGCCGACCTGCCCCGGGCGCTGCCGCCGCTAGCCGCCCTCACGCGCTGGGCGCGCGCGCTGGCCAAAGAGGCGCGCACGGCGGACCACCCGTTCAATGCGGGCCTCATGCTGGAGGCGCTTGTCGCCCAGGCGCGAAACACCCTACACTCCAAAGCATGAGCACACCTTCCACTGCGCCCCGCCCCAGCGTCATGCAACTGGCGATCAAGGAAAAGGGCGCTTTGTACGCGGCCTACATTCCTTTTTTTGCCGAAGGCGGCATCTTCGTGCCCACCCAGCGCGACTACAAGCTGGGCGACGACGTGTACGTGCTGCTCACGCTGCCCGACGACACGCAGCGCTACCCCGTGGCGGGCCGCGTGGCCTGGGTCACCCCGGCGCGCGCGGCGGGCAACCGCACGCAGGGCGTGGGAATCCAGTTCCCCAAGGACGAGAAGTCGCGCCAGCTCAAGATCAAGATCGAGGAAATCCTGGGCACGGCCCTGGGCTCCGACCGGCCAACCCAGACTATTTGACTCCCCCCTGAGTCGCCTTCGGCGCCTTCCCCCCAGGGGGACGACGCCAGTGGCCGGGCCAAGCCCGTTCCACGGCGTCTGCTGGCATGGCGGCTCTTGATTTTCATACGCCATGTTCGTTGACTCGCACTGCCATCTCAACTTCCCTGAACTAGCAAGCCAGCTGCCCGCCATCCGCCAGGCCATGGCCGAGGCGCAGGTGGACCGCGCGCTGTGCATCTGCACCACGCTCGAAGAATTCGACGACGTTCATGCCCTGGCCCTGGCGCACGGCAACTTCTGGTGTACCGCGGGCGTACACCCCGACAACGAGGGCGTTGCCGAGCCCACGGTGCAAGACCTGCTGACCCGCGCCGCGCTGCCGCGCGTGGTCGCCATCGGCGAGACGGGGCTGGACTACTACGGCATGGAAGACCGCAAGGGCGGCCGCAGCATCGCCGACCTGGAGTGGCAGCGCGAACGCTTTCGCCACCACATCCGCGCGGCGCGCGCGTGCGAAAAGCCCCTGGTCATCCACACCCGCAGCGCCAGCGACGACACGCTGGCCATCCTGCGCGAAGAGGGGGAGGACGGCGCGGGCAACAAGGCGGGCGGCGTGTTCCACTGCTTCACCGAAAGCATGCAGGTGGCGCGCGCGGCGCTGGATATGGGCTACTACATCTCCTTCTCCGGCATCATCACCTTCAAGAACGCGCAGGACCTGCGCGACGTGGCCGCCTACGTGCCGCTGGACCGCGTGCTGATCGAAACCGACAGCCCCTACCTCGCGCCCGTGCCGTACCGGGGCAAGACCAACACCCCCGCCTACGTGCCCTACGTGGCCCGGCAGGTGGCCGCCACGCGCGGCATCGCCGTCGAGGAAGTGGCCGAGGCCACGAGCCGCAATTTCGAAACCTTGTTCAAGGGAGTGACCGTGCCATGAGCCTGCGCCGCCGCACCGCCCTCGTTGCCCTGACTGCCGCGCCGCTGGTGTGGGCCGGGGCCTATGAGGACTTCTTCGCCGCCATCCTGCGCGACGACGGCGACGCCGTAGCCGCCTTGCTGCGCCGGGGGTTCGATCCCGACACCCGCAACCCCAAGGGCCAGGTGGGCCTGACCATCGCGCTGCAGAACGGCTGCCCCAAGGCATTCAACGCACTGCTCGCGGCGCGGCGTGTGAACGTGAACGCGCTCAACGCGCAAGGCGAAAGCCCGCTGATGATGGCCGCCCTCAAGGGCAACCTGGATGCGGTCAAGGCCCTGCTGGCGCGCGACGCGGACGTGAACAAGACCGGCTGGGCGCCGCTGCACTACGCCGCGTCTGCCGGAACGCCGCAGCACACACAGATCATCGCGCTGCTGTTGGAGAACCACGCCTACATCGACGCCGCCTCGCCCAACGGCACCACGCCGCTGATGATGGCGGCGCACTACGGATCGGACGCATCGGTGCAACTGCTGCTGGACGAGGGCGCCGACCCCACGCTCAAGAACCAGCTGGGGCTCACGGCCGCCGACTTCGCCCTGCGCGTGAGCCGCACCGAGTCGGCCGAGAAGATCGCGGCGGCCATCCGGCGGCGGCAGCCGAACCGGGGCAAGTGGTAGCGCTTTCCCTAAAAAAATATCAGTCAAATTGGCCTCTAGCGCTTATGCAGAAAGCGCTGATAGCTATCTTTTTTGATGTTCAGGGCGATTCGGCGGGCCGCGCCTGCAGCCGCGCGTACAGCCCGCCCGCCGCCAGCAGTTCGGCATGCGTGCCCTGCTCGGCAATGCGCCCGCGCTCCATCACCACCACGCGGTCCGCGTGCTCGATGGTGGACAGCCGGTGCGCGATGACCAGCGTGGTGCGGCCCTGCATCAGCCGCTGCAGGGCGTCTTGCACCAGGCGCTCGGACTCGGTGTCCAGCGCGGACGTGGCTTCGTCCAGGATGAGGATGGGCGCGTCCTTGTACAGCGCCCGCGCGATCGCCAGCCGCTGGCGCTGCCCGCCCGAGAGCTGCGTGGCGTTGTGGCCCACGACGGTGTGCATGCCCTGGGGCAGGGCGGCCACGTGCGCGGACAGATTGGCGGCGTCCAGGCAGTGCTGCACGCGCTGCTCGTCCACCGCGTGGCCCAGCGCCACGTTGGCGGCGATGGTGTCGTTGAACATCACCACGTCCTGGCTCACCATGGCGAACTGCGCGCGCAGCGAGGCCAGATCCCAGTCGGCCAGCGGGTGGCCGTCCACCCGCACTTCGCCTGCAGAGGGCAGCACGAAGCGCGGCAGCAGGTTGACCAGCGTGGTCTTGCCCGCGCCCGAGGGGCCGACCAGGGCCACCACCTCGCCGGGGGCCACGCGCAGGCTCACGCGGTCCAGCGCGGGGGCGTGGTCGGGGCCGTAGGAGACGCTCACCTGCTCCAGCGCCAGGGCGCCCTGCACGCGGTCGGTGCGGTAGGTGCCGTTCGCCTCGGCGCCGGTGCTGCCCAGCAGGCCCAGGCCGCGCTCCAGCGCCGCCACGCCGCGCGTCACCGGGCTGGCCACGTCCGCCAGCCGCCGGATGGGCGCGATCAGCATCAGCATGGCCGTGATGAACGCGACGAAGCCGCCCACCGTCACGTCCTTGGCGTCCACGGCAATGCCCCGGCTCTGCCACAGCGCGATGCAGATCACCACCGACAGCGCGGCGGCGGCCAGCAGTTGCGTGAGCGGCGTCATGGCGGCCGACGCGATGGTGGACTTGATGGCCAGCCGCCGCAGGCTCTGGCTCAGGCCCGCAAAGCGCCGCGCCTGCGCGCCCTGCGCGCCGTGCAGGCGCACCATGCGGTGGGCGAGCACGTTTTCTTCGACCACGTAGGCCAGTTCGTCCGTGGCCTGCTGGCTGCTCTTGGTCAGGTGGTACAGGCGGCGCGACAGGGTCTTCATGATCCAGGCCACGCCGGGCACCACCACGGCCACGATCAGCGTGAGCTGCCAGTTCAGGTACAGCAGATAGACCAGCAGCGCCACCAGCGTGAAGCCGTCGCGCGACAGGCCCAGCAGCGCCTGCACCAGCAGGGTGGCGCCCGTTTGCACTTCATAGACCACGGTGTTCGACAGCGCACTGGCGGACTGGCGCGTGAACAGCCCCATCTCCGCCGAGAGCACGCGGTCGAACAGCGACTGGCGCAGCGTCAGCATGCCGTCGTTGGCGATGCGCGCCAGCGCGTACTGGCCTGCGAACTGCGCGGCGCCGCGCACCAGGAACACGCCCAGGATGGCGACGGGCACCATCCACAAATCCAGCGTGCCCTGGGTGAAGCCCCGGTCCAGCAGGGGCTGCAGCAGGGCCGGTATCAGCGGTTCGGTGACGGCGCCCACGAGCGTGGCAGCAATGGCGATGCCCCAGGAGAGCCGCTGGTGGCCGAAATAGACGGACAGGCGCTGGAGGCGGGCGGTGAGGCTGGCGGTGGGGGCCGGGTCGGTGGCTTGCATGTGGCCGGGATTTTACGTTTCGGCCAGGGCAGGGCGGCTTTCAAAAAGATGAGCACGAAATGCCGCTGCGGCGCACAGTTTGTCACAAGGGTTTTCCCGCTGTGTGTAACATTCGGGCCTTGCCTTTCGGCTATTGCTGGATGCCAATGACCTCGAATCGAATCCCTGCACACCCCTCCCAACCCTTGCGCCGCCACCTGCTGGCCGCGCTGATCGCATCCCCCGCCGTCCCGGCCCTGGCGCAATTTCGTGTCGAGGTCACGGGCGTGGGCCTGACCCAATTGCCCATCGCCATCGCACCGTTCCGGGGCGATGCGCAGTCACCGCAAAAGATCGCCGCCATCGTGCAGGCCGACCTGGAGCGCAGCGGCCAGTTCCGCGCGGTGGACGCCTCGGGCGCGGCGCTGGACGAGTCCGCGCGCCCCGACCTCGCCCTGTGGCGGCAAAAGAGCGCCGATTCGCTGGCGGCGGGCAGCATCACGCGCCTGTCGGACGGTCGCTTCGACGTGCGCTTTCGGCTCTGGGACGTGGTCAAGGGGCAGGACCTCGGCGGCCAGGGCTTCGTCGTCACGCAGGGCGACCTGCGGCTGGTGGCCCACCGCATCGCGGACTTCATCTACGAGAAGCTCACGGGCGAGCGGGGCATCTTCTCCACCCGCATCGCCTACGTCACCCGCACCGGCGGTCGCTACAGCCTGTGGGTGGCGGATGCCGATGGCGAGAACGCGCAGTCGGCGCTGTCCAGCCCCGAGCCCATCATCTCGCCCGCCTGGTCGCCCAGCGGCGGCCAACTGGCCTACGTGTCGTTCGAGTCGCGCAAGCCCGTGGTCTATGTACACGAGGTGGCGTCGGGCCGCAGGCGGCTGATCGCCAACTTCCGCGGTTCCAACAGCGCGCCCGCGTGGGCGCCGGACGGTCGCAGCCTGGCGGTGACGCTGAGCCGCGACGGCGGCTCGCAGCTCTACACCATCGATGCCAACGGCGGCGAGCCGCGCCGCCTGATGCAAAGCAGCGGCATCGACACCGAGCCGGTGTTCTCCAGCGATGGCCGCAGCATCTACTTCGTGAGCGACCGGGGCGGCGCGCCGCAGATCTACAAGGTGCCCGCATCGGGCGGCAACGCCGAGCGCGTGACCTTCACCGGCAGCTACAACATCTCGCCCAGCATCAGCCCGGACGGTCGCTGGCTGGCCTACATCTCGCGCGTGGGCGGCGCCTTCAAGCTGCACGTCATGGACCTGTCGGCAGGCACGGTGAGCGCCATCACCGACACCACCGCCGACGAGAACCCCAGCTTCGCGCCCAATGGCCGCCTGATCGTCTATGCGACCCAGCAGCAGGGCCGCGAGGCGCTGATGACCACCACGCTGGACGGCAAGATCAAGGCCCGCCTCGCGGGCCAGGCGGGCGACATCCGCGAGCCTGATTGGAGCCCGTTCCAGAAGCAATGAACCGATTGATAACGCCTTATTTCTTACCTATCCAGTCTCCAGGAGAATTTCGAATGATCAAACGCTTCACCCTTGCCCTCACCGTTGCCGCCCTCATGGCCGGTTGCAGCTCCGGCGTCAAGCTCGACGACGTGCCCGTCGAGGACAAGAACGCCACGTCCACCATGGGCGGCGCAGGCAGCGGCGCCAATTCCGGCAACACGGCCCAGAGCGGCGTGGCGGGCGTGAACCTGGGCCAATCGGCCAGCGATGCCGCAGGCCCCGTGGGCGTGAGCCGCATCGTCTATTTCGACTACGACAGCTACGTCATCAAGCCGGAATTCCAGTCGCTGATCGAGGCGCATTCCCGCTTCATCAAGGCAGCCCCTGGCCGCAAGGTCATGATCGAAGGCCACACCGACGAGCGCGGTGGCCGCGAATACAACCTGGCCCTGGGCCAGAAGCGCGCCGAGGCCGTGCGCCGCTCCCTGGCCCTGCTGGGCGTGCCCGACAGCCAGATGGAAGCGGTGAGCTTCGGCAAGGAAAAGCCCGCCGTGCAGGGCAACAACGAGAGCGCCTACGCGCAGAACCGCCGCGCTGAACTGTCCTACCGCTGATGCGCGCGCACTTCACCCTCAAGGGTCTGGCGGCGGCGGCGCTGTGCGCCGCCATGCTGCCGTCCGCCCACGCCGCCCTGTTCGAGGACGACGAGGCCCGCCGCGCCATCCTGGAAATGCGCCAGCGCGTGGACGTCCAGCAGCAGCGCACCGCCGACGAAACGCGCAGGCTGGGCGAGGAAAACAGCCAGTTGCGCCGCAGCCTGCTGGACCTGCA
The DNA here is from genome assembly GCF_047607405.1 of Acidovorax sp. GTDB lineage: Bacteria > Pseudomonadota > Gammaproteobacteria > Burkholderiales > Burkholderiaceae_C > Acidovorax. The sequence goes on from NZ_JASGDA010000092.1 coordinate 6,223, forward strand.
GACCCAGATCGAAACCCTGCGCGCGGAGCAGGCCAAGCTGCGTGGCCAGAACGAGCAGTTGCTGCGCGACGTGGCGGACTTGCAGCGGCGCCAGAAGGACATCGCGCAAGGCGTGGACGAGCGCCTGCGCCAGTTCGAGCCCGTCAAGGTCACGCTGGACGGCCAGGAGTTCCAGGCCGACCCGGCGGAGAAGAAGGACTACGAGGCGGCTCTGGCCGTCTTCCGCGCGGGCAAGTTCGCGGACGCGGGCACGGCCTTCACTGCGTTCGTGCGGCAATATCCCCGCAGCGGCTACGTGCCGTCCGCGCGTTTCTGGCTCGGGAACGCCCAGTACGCCACGCGCGACTACAAGGAAGCGATCGGCAACTTCAAGCAGATGCTGTCCGAAGCGCCGTCCCATGCGCGCGCGCCGGAGGCAGCCCTGTCCATCGCCAACTGCCAGGTCGAGCTGAAGGACACGCGCGCGGCCCGCAAGACGCTGGAAGACCTGTTGCGTGCCTATCCCCAGTCGGAAGCGGCCTTGGCGGCCAAAGAGCGCCTGTCCCGCCTGAAGTAAGTCAGCAATGCAGGACGTGGAGCGCCGCTTCGGCGGCCTGGCCCGGCTCTACGGCGTGGAGGGCGCGGCGCGCATCCGCGCCGCGCACGTGGCGGTGGTCGGCATCGGCGGCGTGGGCTCCTGGGCTGCAGAAGCCCTGGCCCGCAGCGGGGTGGGTCAGCTCACGCTCATCGACCTGGACCACGTGGCGGAGTCCAACATCAACCGCCAGATCCACGCGCTGACCGACACGGTGGGCCAGGCCAAGGTGCTGGCGATGCGCGACCGCGTCGCCCAGATCCACCCCGCCTGCGCCGTCCATTGCGTTGACGACTTCGCCACCCCGGAGAACTGGCCCGCGCTGTTGCCGCACGCAGTCGATGCCGTGATCGACGCCTGCGACCAGGTGAAGGCCAAGACCGCGATCGCGGCGTGGGCGCGGTCGGCGGGCATGTTGCACATCACGGTGGGGGCTGCTGGCGGCAAGCGCCACGCGCACCAGGTGGAGGTGGATGACCTCGCGCACACCACCCACGACCCCTTGCTGGCCCAGTTGCGCTACAACTTGCGCAAGCACCACCGCGCGCCGCGCGACGGCAAGAAGATCGGCGTCACCTGCGTCTTCAGCCGCGAGTCCGTGGCGGGCCCGGACGCTTCCTGCAACGTCGATGGCGACGGCTCGCTGAATTGCCACGGCTACGGCTCGGTCGTGGCCGTGACGGCCACCTTCGGCCAATGCGCGGCAGGTTGGGTGCTGGACCGGTTGACCGCAGCAAAAAGCTAGGCCGCACGAAGGAAACTCAGTCCTATTTTGATAGCTGACAGCGCTTGCTGCATAAGCGCTGGAGGCCGATTTCATCCAAAAAACCAGTAGCACACCACAATGGCCGCCACCACGCCCGCCAGCTCGGCCAGCAGCGCGCAGCCCACGGCGTGGCGCGTGCGCTGTATGCCCACGGCGCCGAAATAGACGGCCAGCACGTAGAAGGTGGTCTCGGTACTGCCCTGGATGGTGGCGGCGGCCAGGGCGGCAAAGCTGTCCACGCCCTGGCTCTGCATGGTCTCGATCAGCATGGCGCGCGCGGCGCTGCCGGAGAACGGCTTGACCAGCGCGGTCGGCAGCGCATCGACAAAGCGCGCATCCGCGCCCAGCGCCTGCACGCACCAGCGGATGCCGTCCAGCACGTAGCCCAAGGCGCCCGAGGCGCGGAACACGCCCACGGCGCACAGCATGGCCACCAGGTAGGGCAGCAGGCCGCGCGCCACGTCGAAGCCCTCGCGCGCGCCGTCGATGAAAGCCTCATAGACGGGCACCTTGCGCCACGCGCCGATCACCACGAAGGCCACCACCAGCGCGAACAGCGTCAGGTTGCCCAGCAGCGACGACAACTGCGCCAGCGCCGCCGCGTTCAGCGTGGCCAGCAGCGCCATGAACCCGCCCAGCGCCAGGGCCAGCGGCAGCAGGTAGGCCAGCACCACGGGCCGCCACAGCGGCAGGCGCTGCACCAAGGCCACGCTGACCAGGCCCGCCACCGTGGATGCGGACGTGGCGAGCAGGATGGGCAGGAACACCAGCGTCGGGTCGCCCGCGCCTTGCTGCAGGCGGTACATGAAGATCGTTACCGGCAGCAGCGTGAGCGACGAGGCGTTGAGCACCAGAAACAGAATCTGCGCGTTGGTGGCGGTTTCAGGCGCGGGGTTCAGCTCCTGCAGCGCCTTCATCGCTTTCAGGCCCATGGGCGTGGCCGCGTTGTCCAGCCCCAGGGCGTTGGCGGCAAAGTTCATCGTCATCAGCCCCAGCGCCGGGTGGCCGCTGGGAACGCCGGGCATCAACTGGCGGAACAGCGGGGCCAGCCAGCGGGCCAGCGCGTCCACGATGCCTGCCTTCTCCGCAATGCGCAAAAAGCCCAGCCACAGCGTGAGCGTGCCGAACAGCAGCACCATCACCTCGACCGAGAGCTTGGCCATGGCGAACAGCGCCTCCACCATGGCCGCGAAGACCTGCGCGTTGCCGCCCAGCAGCCACTGGGCGAGGGCGGCCACGGCGCCAATGACGAAAAACCCCAGCCACAGGGTGTTGAGCATCGGAAGAATCCTTGTATTGAAGCGGTGGTATTCTGCCGGGTTTGCTTCAATTTCAACCAAGAGAGAACGACACCATGGGCGCGCAGTGGAAGGCAAAGGGCAAGGCGCTGGTCGCAGACGCCAAGGGCAAGCTGTTTGGCAAGCTGGTCAAGGAAATCACCGTGGCCGCGCGCGGCGGCGCCGACCCGGCCAGCAACGCCCGCCTGCGGCTGGTGGTGGAGCAGGCGCGCAAGGCGTCCATGCCCAAGGACACGCTGGAGCGCGCCATCAAGAAGGGCTCCGGTACCGGGGCCGACGCCGTCAACTACGAGCGTGTGATCTACGAAGGCTTTGCGCCCCACCAGGTGGCCGTGATGGTCGAGTGCCTGACCGACAACGTGAACCGCACCGCGCCCGAAATGCGCGTGCTGTTCCGCAAGGGCCAGTTGGGCACGTCCGGCTCGGTGGCCTGGGACTTCGACCACGTGGGCATGATCGAGGCCGAGCCTGCGCAGCCCGGCGCCGACCCCGAAGTGGCCGCGATTGAAGCAGGCGCGCAGGACTTCGAGCCCGGCGAGGACGAGGGCACCACCATGTTCTGGACCGACCCCACCGACCTGGACCTGGTCAGCCGCGCGCTGCCCGCCCAGGGCTTCACGGTGCTGTCGGCCAAGCTCGGCTACAAGCCCAAGAACCCCGTGAACCCCGCCAACCTGACGGCCGAGCAGCTCGAAGAGGTCGAGAACTTCCTGGCGGCCATTGATTCCAACGACGACGTGCAGAACGTGTTCGTCAGCCTGGGTTCATGAGCGGCGCGGCAGACCACTACGCCGCCCTGGGCCTGCCGCCCAGCGCCTCGTTGGCCGACATCAAGAAAGCCTACCGCCAGAAGGCCGCGCTCGTACACCCCGACCGCAACGACGCGCCCGACGCGGCCCGGCGCTTCCAGGCCGTGCAGAAGGCGTACGAAGTGCTGTCCGACGACGCCGCAAGACAGGCGTATGACGACAACCGCCGCCGCAACCTGCTGGACGACCCGCTGCAGACGGCGCAGGAAATCTGGCGCACCTATACCCAAGGCATTTTTTCTTCTTCGCCATGAAGCTGTCCCCGTACTTCCATGACCTGCGCTCGGCCTACCAGGCTGAGCTGGACGACCTCGCGTCCGACTCCGAAGGCAACGACGTGCTGCGCCGCCGCCTGGCCGAAAAGCGCGGCGAGATTGCCTTCCTGGCCAAGATGACCGAGCTGGCGCCCGAGATGGTGGCGCCCGTGTTCCACGGCGCCTTCCGCTTCACCCAGCCCGCCGCCGTGCAGCACCTGCTGGCCTTGCCGCAAGACGCCGTGCCCGACTGGCAGACCCTGGCCCATGCCGTCACGCTGGAGCCCTGGGCGCAGAGCCTGGCGCAGACCGTGCTGCGCGAGCCGCAGGGCGCGCGCTTCATGACCGTGGCCGCCGCCCTGGAATACCTGCACCAGCACGCCCGCCTGGCGCCCGACGCGCATGCCGATGATGCGCCGTATGCCGACGAAGCCGAGCACGACGACGGCCGCGATGACGATGACAGCGCCCTGAGCGCCGACGACGCCGTGGACCCGCAAAGCAGCCAGGACCGCGAAGAGGCCGGTGCCGAATGGCTGGCCGACGTGGGCTTTGACCGAAAAGATTGACCGCACATGAGCAGCAGCACCCACCTCGCCCTCATCGAAAAAACCACCAGCCTCATCGCCGCAGGCGACATCGTGGGCGCCGAGTCCGCGCTGGCCGACCTGGCCGACACCGAGGGCGACCGCGCCCTGATGGTGGTGCTGGACCAGCTCGCGCCCAAGGACATCCTGGCCGTGATGCGCGAGTACGACGACTCCAAGGCTTCCGTGGTCAACCTGCTCGTCACGCCCGAGCAGTTCGCGCGCGCCATGGTGCTGGAGAAGCAGTACAAGGACCTCACCCACACGCACCTGCGCAACATGGTCAACGCCGTGGTCTTCCGCGACGGCGCCGACCCGGTGGAGTTCCTCACCGCCATCGGCGACCTGGAAGGCGGCGCCGAGGCCCTGGCCGACTACTTTGCCGAGAAGTGGAGCCGCGTCGAGGCCTTCGCCCGCACCGGCAGCTTCGACGCCAGCGAGGACTACGGCGACGCCCTGAGCGACGACGAGCTCCTGGCGTCCGGCTACGTGCGCCCCCGCGTGGAGCTGGACGAGGTGGCCGACGGCGACTGGATGCAGATGGCCTGGCTGCTGCGCTACGAGTGCCGCGACCTGTTCATCGAGATGCTGCTGGTGCTGCGCGCCAAGGCCCGAGCCCACGACCTGGGCGCACAGCCCGCCGACGAGGCGCAAGAGGACGACGGCAAGGTCGAGACCAGCGAGACGGATCGCGGCGGCGTCACCCCCGTGGCCCGCGACTCGGACGAGGAGTCCGCGATCTGATGGCGGCACCCACCCCCGGCGCGCTGCAGCTCCACGACGCGCGCCCGTTCCTCGACAAGGCCCTGGCCCACGGCGCGCAGCGCGGCATCCTCAGCGCCGAGCGGCTGGCCGCCATCCACGCCGACGCGCCCAAGGGCATGGTGCAGATCGCGCGCTACTTCGGCAGCGAATTCCTGCGGCCCGAGCTGGAGAAGGCCCGCGACCGCATGGTCAACCTCATCAGCCTGTACCTGCTGGAGACCACGGGCGGCGACCTGGACGCGGCGGCGGCATCGCTGCGCGACCGCTCGTTCCTCTCGCATTCCAAGGGCGGCTCCGACATGCTGCGCCGCCTCATCGCCCTGCCCGAAAGCAGCAACTTCGGCCTGGCCGCGCATGGCGACGCCGAGGTGCCGATGCTGGCCCTGTGGTCCCTGCGCAGCCACGCCGACTACCGCGCTGAACTGGAGCGGCGCACCCGCATCGCCGAGGCCATGGCCGCCGCCCAATGGCTGGCCGAACGCTGCGGCCTGGACACCGACGAACTGGAAGCCGCAGGCGCCGACGCCGAGGCCGTCATCCGCATGGGCCTGGCCGCGCAGGCCCTGGGCCTGCCGGACGATGAATGGCCCACCGTGCCCGCCTTTGCCCAGCGCGTCACGGCGCTGCGCAAGAAGAAGCCCGCCGCCCCCGCGCCGCTGCGCCTGCCCGCTGGCGTACACGCAGCGCAGCGCCCGGCCTTGCAGGCCCAGGTCGCGGCGGTGCAGGCCGACTTGCCCCGCCTGCTGGACGCCGCCACGCCGCTGGCGACCCTGCTGCGCCCGCTGGGCAGCTTCCGCGCGCGCTACTTCCTGCTGGACGACCCGCTGGCCGAGGTGGACGGCTACTACCGCGACCTGGACGAAGCCAGCCAGGACGCCGAGCCCCCCGCGCCCGCCAGCAAGACCTGGGACAAGGCCGTGCAGGGCCATGACGACGAGCATTCGCTGCTCACCCTGTTCCTGTGCCTGGCGGCGGGCGCCCCCAAGAAAACGCTGCTGACCGAAAAGTCCGCCGCCACCCTGGTGCGCAAGGTGCGCAAGTCCGGCTGGCAGCCCCAGCTGGCCGCCGACTTCATCCAGGCACATGCGCCGGGCCTGCACCGGCAGGACTACATCGCCCTGTGGGACGGTTTCGTGCAAGACGCCGAGAAGATTTTGTTCAGCGACATGGACTACCAGATGCACGACGCCCTGTCGCTGCTGCGCAGGGAATGCAGCGTGGCTGCATAGACCACAACGCGCTTGTGTCGCCTGCCCGACCTTCGCGCGGGCGGGGCACTTTCACAATCGCACCTTTCCTTTCCCCATCAACGAACGGGCAGACGCATGGCAGCGCACACCACACCATCCCCCGGCTTTTCGCGCCGGGGCTTCCTGAAATGGGGCGCCCTTGGCGGCGTGGTGGCTGCGGGCGCGGCCTTCTGGCTGGTGCAGCCCGGCCATGACCGCAAGCTTGCCTTTGCCACCCTGGCCGAAGCGATGCGCGAGGTGGACCGCCTGAGCGCCGCGCCGGTGCAGCCGCTGGACCCCGCCACCGCATGGAACTGGCAGCAGACGCTGGAGCACTGCGCGCAGAGCATCGAATATTCGCTGCAAGGCTTTCCGCAGCCCAAGAGCGCGCTGTTCCAGCGCACGCTCGGCGCGGCGGCGTTCAGCGTGTTCGCCTGGCGCGGCCGCATGCGCCACGACCTGGCCGAGCCCATACCCGGCGCCCCCGCGCTCGATGCCCTGGCGCCCGATGCCGCCACCGCGCTGCCCCGGCTGCGTGCGGCGGCGCAAGCGTTCACGGCCCACGCCGGGCCGCTGAAGCCGCACTTTGCGTATGGCGCGCTGGACAAGGCGCAGTACGAACAGGCGCATGCCATGCACCTGGCGGAGCACCTGTCCGCCTTTGATATTCAAAAAGCATAGCTGCTCGCGCTTGCTGGATAAGCGCTAGCGGCCAATTTGATTCAAATTCTGGCCAGCCAGTCCACGCGGGACGGCCTGCCGGGCAGGTCCACAGCCGCCAAGGGTGCGGGCGCGCTGGCAATGCGCCGCCCGCGCCGCCACACGCCCAGGCGGGCGGCGCGCAGGCGGATGGCCTCTACCGGATTGCGCGCGTGCAGCAGCACGAAATCGGCATGGCAGCCCGGGGCGATGCCGTAGCCTTCCAGGCCCAGCAGTTGCGCGGGGTTTACCGTCACGGCGTCGAAGCACTGGCGCATCGCGGCCTGGCCCGTCATCTGCGCCACGTGCAGGCCCATGTGGGCGGCCTCCAGCATGTCGGCGCTGCCGCCCGCGTACCACGGGTCCATCACGCAGTCGTGGCCGAAGGCGACGGTGAGGCCGGCGGCCATCAGCTCAGGCACGCGCGTCATGCCGCGACGTTTGGGGTAGGTGTCGTGGCGGCCCTGCAGCGTGATGTTGATGAGCGGGTTGGCCACCACGCCGAGCTGCGCCTCGGCCATCAGCGGGATCAGCTTGCTGACGTAGTAGTTGTCCATGCTGTGCATGGACGTGAGGTGCGATCCGGTCACGCGGCCGTGCAGGCCCAGGCGCTGGGTCTCGCAGGCCAGGGTTTCGACGTGGCGCGAGAGCGGGTCGTCGCTCTCGTCGCAGTGCATGTCCACGCGCTTGCCCGTGTCAGCGGCGATTTCGCAGAGGATGCGCACGCTCTCCGCGCCCTCGGCCATGGTGCGCTCGAAGTGGGGGATGCCGCCCACCACGTCCACGCCCAGGTCGAGCGCGCGCCTGAGGCTGTCCAGCGCGCCCGCGCGGCGCAGCACGCCGTCCTGCGGAAAGGCCACGAGCTGCAGGTCGAGGTAGGGCGCCACGCGCTGCTTCACGTCGAGCAGCGCGTGTACCGGCAGCAGGCTGGGGTCGCTGGTGTCCACGTGGCTGCGGATGGCCAGCAGCCCGCGCGCCACGGCCCAGTCGCAGTAGGCCAGGGCGCGCTGCACGATGGCGTCGTGCGTGAGCGTGGGCTTCAGCTCGCCCCACAGCGCGATGCCTTCGAGCAGCGTGCCGCTGGCGTTCACGCGCGGCTGGCCGTAGCTCAGGGTGGAGTCCATGTGGAAGTGCGCATCGACAAAGGGCGGCGACAGCAGCAGGCCGCCCGCGTCCACCGTCTCGTGCGCGGGGGCCGTGTCGGCAGCAAGGCCCTCGGTGACCTCGGCGATGTGGCCGTCCTGCACGGCCACGGACATGTTCTGGCGGCCGTCGGGCAGGGTGGCGTGGGTGATGAGCAGGTCGAGCATGGCGGTGCGGGCGCGGGCAGGGCCGCTGTTTACCTCCAGGCGGTCAGGAAGGCTTGCAGCACCCTGGCCGAATTGGCCGCCGCGATGCCCATGAAGGTGCCCATTTCGTTCTCGCCCTCGCCGCCGCCCGCCAGGTCGCTGAGCGACCGGAACGCGATGTAGGGCACGCCGTTGCTGTACGCCACCATGGCGGTGGCGGCGGTTTCCATGTCGAGCACGTTGGCCTCGAAGGTCTTGAAGGCATATTCGCGGAAGGCCCGGTTGTCCACGAACGCCTGGCCCGAGACGCCGTTGCCGCCCACCACCAGCTTGGGCACCTGCTTGAGGCAGGTGCTGGCGTGGCAGTGCTCCAGCGCCACGCCGGTGGCCGAGTTTTGCAAGCCGCGCGCCACGGCCAGCATCTGCGGGTCGGCGGCGAACCAGAACTTCTTGGCGCTGCCCGCGGCGGAGCGCACCTCCACGGGGCGCGGGTGCATCATGCCGAAGGCGGGCATCGTCAGCTCGCTCTTCATCCACGCGGGGGCGCTGTACTGGCCGGGCTTGTCCTCGCGGGCCATCAGCCATTCCATGTACTGGCCCCACTGCGCGGGCACGGTCACGTCGCCGATGTTGAGGCCCGGGTTCACGCCGCCCGCGATGCCGCTGAACACGATGTGGCTGACGTTGAAGCGGTCCAGCGCCAGTTGCGTGTTCATGGCCGCGTTGGTCATGCTGATGCCCGACAGGAACACCACCACGGGCTTGCCCGAGAGCGTGCCGGTGGTGAACTCCACGCCGTTGGCGCGGTGCTTGACCGGGTTTTGCACCTGCGGCAGCAGCACGGTCAGCTCCGGCGCGAAGGCCGAGATGACGGCGATGCGCGGCGTGCCGTCCAGTTGCACGGACTTGCCGACGGGCGTCGAGGCGGGCGTGCTGGTGGCGCAGCCCGCCACCACGGCGCAGAAGGCGAGGGCGGCCAGCAGGCGCAGGGGGCGGGTCAAGCGGTGCAGGGGGTTGCTCATGCGTTGTCTCCAGGGTGGTGGTGTGCTACCAAAAGAATAGCTTATGGTGCTTGATGGATAAGCGCTGGCGGCCTATTTGGTTCCAAAAATCCGGTCGCCTGCATCGCCCAGGCCGGGCAGGATGTAGCCGTGGTCGTTCAGCTCGCGGTCGATGGCTGCGGTGTAGATGGGAACGTCCGGGTGGGCCTGCTGGAAGCTGGCGATGCCCTCGGGCGCGGCCAGCAGGCAGACGAACTTGATGGACTTCGGGTTCAGCTCTTTCAGCCGCTCCACGGCGGCGACGGCCGAGTTGCCGGTGGCGAGCATCGGGTCCACCACCACCACGTCGCGTTCGTGCATCTCGGACGGCATCTTGAAGTAGTACTCCACGGCCGTGAGCGTCTTGGGGTCGCGGTACAGGCCGATGTGGCCCACACGCGCGCCGGGGATGACGGTGAGCATGCCGTCCAGAAAGCCGTTGCCCGCGCGCAGGATGGACACCAGCACCAGCTTCTTGCCGTCGATGACCTTGCCCTTCATCGGCTCCAGCGGGGTTTCGATGTCGATCTCCTGCATGGGCATGTCGCGCGTGACCTCGTAGGCCATGAGCATGGCCAGCTCGTTCAGCAGTCGGCGGAAGCTGTTGGTGGACGCATCCTTGCGGCGCATCAGGGTGAGCTTGTGCTGGACGAGGGGGTGATCGACGAGGTACACGTTGCTGGTCATGGCGTTCTGGTGGATGGCTGAGGGTTAGAAAACGGTGCCGTCGCTCACGATGTTCAGGGGCGGCGTGCCACCACGCAAGCGCTGTGCCAGCGCGCGGCCCGCCGCCCAGGTGCCGCCTTCGAGGATGCAGGCCAGGGGCATGGCGTCGGCGGTCTGGCCAAGGCGTGCGCGCACCAGTGGGGCCAGTTCGTCGAGCAGCGCCACGGTGAGGGCGCGCCATTCGACGATGGGCTCGTCGCCCGCCTGCAGCGTGCGGGCCGCCAGTTGCGCGTCGCGCGGCACGATCACGCCCGCATCGAGGAACAGGCCGCCGTTGCGGTATTCGGGCAGGCCCGTCAGCGCATCGAGGCCGTGTACCTTGATGCCCGCCCACTCGAAGGGTTCGAGCAGCGAGTAGGTGAGCCACTGCGAGAGTTTGTGAAAGGGCATCCAGCCATCCGTGAGGCCCGGCCCGCGCACGGCGCTGTGCCGCCAGCAGTCGCCCAGCGCTATGCCCTGGATGGCGTTCTGCGCGGGCCAGATGGGCGCGAGGCCGTCGAGCAGGGCCGACAGGATGGCGTGTACCTGGACTTCGCCGGAAGTTGCGAGCCGGTCGAACAGACCGCCTGGGCGGCCATCGCTGCCGAAGTACGCCGTGTTGCCGCCCAGCACTTCGCCCAGGCGGCGCAGCAGGGCGGCGCGGCCTTCCAGGCCGACGAGGGGGTTGGCGGCGCTGACCTGGAAGGCGTGTGCGAGCCGCTCGGTCGTCAGGGCGCGCAGGCCCGCAGCGTCGGCGCGCAGCGGGTGGGCAGGGTCGCTGGAGAACAGGCCCGCACAGAAGGCATGGAAGCTGGCGACGCCCAGGCCCTCGGATCGGGAGAAGGTCTGGCCCGCTTCGCCATAGCGCCAGTCGGGGCCCGCGCCCGCGTCCAGCAGCACGCTGACCAGCGCCAAGTCGATCTGCGCGCGCGCCTTGTCGGGCGCGGATGCGTCGCCCAGCAGCGCATCGAGTTGCGCCCGGCGGTCGATGCCGCCCGCCTCGAAGTGCCGCCAGCGGCTGTGGTAGGGGAACACGAGGCGCGGGTAGCGCGCGCGGGTCACATCCACCACGGCCTGCACGGCGGCATCCATGGCTGCATCGTCGATGGCGAAGTGCGCCGACTCGCCCGCCCGCGCGCTGGCCAGCAGGGCCTGGGCGCGGGCGCGGGTGGCCGCAGTGGTGCGCAGCAGGGCGACGGCTTCTTGTGCGGCGTCAGGCATCGAGGCCCCGGCCCTTGGTGTTGCGCAAATCTTCCGCCGTCGGCACCGCGCCGGGCGTGAAGTAGCCCGCTGCCATCTTGGCGTCCATCTCCACGCGGGCGTCCTCGGGGATGAGTTCGTCGGGGATGTTGATGCGCTCGCCCACCGCGATGCCGGAGCCGGTGATGGCGTCGTACTTCATGTTGCTCATCGACACCAGCCGGTGGATCTTGCGCACGCCCAGCCAGTGCAGCACGTCGGGCATCAGCTCCTGAAAGCGCATGTCCTGCACTCCGGCGACGCACTCGGTGCGGGCAAAGTACTGCGCTGCGGTGTCGCCGCCCGTCTGGCGCTTGCGGGCGTTATAGACGAGGAACTTGGTCACTTCGCCCAGGGCGCGGCCTTCCTTGCGCGAGTAGGCGATCAGGCCCACGCCGCCGCGCTGCGCGCCCTGGATGCACTCCTCGATGCCGTGCGTGAGGTAGGGGCGGCAGGTGCAGATGTCCGAGCCGAACACGTCCGAGCCGTTGCATTCGTCGTGGACGCGGGCGGTCAGTTCCACATCCGGATTGGCCAGGTCGGCGGGGTTGCCGAAGATGTAGATGGTCTGCCCGCCGATGGGCGGCAGGAACACTTCCAAATCAGAGCGCGTGACGAGTTCGGGGTACATGCCGCCCGTTTCCTCGAACAGCACGCGGCGCAAATCGGCCTCGCTGCAACCAAAGCGCTGGGCCACGCCGGGCAGCCACCACACGGGCTCGATGGCGGCCTTGGTGACCACCGCCGCGCCGCTGGCGGTGAGGAACCTGCCGTCGGCCTTCAGGCGCCCCTTTTGCAGCGCCTCGATCACCTCGGGCAGGATCACGTGGGCCTTGGTCACGGCAATCGTCGGGCGGATGTCGTAGCCCGCCGCCATCTCGCCCGCGAACACCTGCGAGACGGTCGCGCCCCAGGGGTCGAGGCTGACGATCTTGCCGGGCTCGCTCCACTGCGGGTAGGGGCCGATGGCGTCGGTCGGCGCGGTGTTGGTCAGGTCGGCCTTGTGCCTGGGGTCGAGCGCCCCGGCGGCCACGGCCAGGGCGCGATAGACGCTGTAGCTGCCGCTGTGCGTGCCGATCACGTTGCGGTGCGCCCGCGTGGTGGTGGTGCCCACGACGGGGCCGCGCTCGGCGGGCGTGGCCGCGCCCCAGCGGATGGGCAGCGCGCCGAAGCCGCCGCTGTGCGACGTGAGGCGGATGTGGCGGGAGGGAGCGGCGGGATGGGACGACATGGGCAGGAGTCCTCAAAAAAAGCAGTGGCGCGATGTCACGGACGGCGTTGCAAGAACGGTGCCCATACGGTTGTTCAATCCGGCAGGGCCGACAAGAAGCGCGCATAGCGCGGCAGGTCCACGTTGCCGCCGCTGATGAGGATGCCCACGCGCTCGCCGTGCAGCAGCTTCTTGCCCTCGTCCGCGCCCGCATGCGCCACCGCGCCCGCGTAGGCCAGCGCGCCCGTGGGCTCGACGACGATCTTCATGCGCTCGGCGAAGAAGCGCAGGGCCTGCATCAGCTCCTCGTCGGAGACGGCCACGATGTCCTCGGCATGGTCGCGGATGATGGGGAAGGTCAGCTCGCCCAGCGCCTGCGTCTGCGCGCCGTCGGCGATGGTGTGCGGGGTGTCGATGCGCACGATGCGCCCGGCGCGCAGCGACTGCTGGCCGTCGTTGCCCGACGCGGGCTCCACGCCCACCACGCGGCAGCGCGGGGCCAGTTCCTGCGCGGCCAGCAGGCTGCCCGCCAGCAGGCCGCCGCCGCCCACGCAGACGAACAGCCAGTCCAGGTCGGGTACGTCCTCGAACAGCTCGCGCGCCGCCGTGCCCTGGCCCGCGATCACGTGCGGGTGGTCGAACGGCGGCACCAGCGTCAGGCCGCGCTCCTCGGCGATCCGGCGGCTGATGGCCTCGCGGTTCTCGGTGTAGCGGTTGTAGGTGACGACCTGCGCGCCGTATTCGCGCGTGGCGGCCATCTTGGTGGCGGGCGCGTCCTCGGGCATGACGATGACGGCGGGCATGTCCAAAAGGCGCGCCGACAGCGCGATGGCCTGCGCGTGGTTGCCCGCAGAGAAGGCCAGCACGCCGCGCTGGCGCTGTTCGTCGCCCAACTGCGCCAGCGTGTTGAACGCGCCGCGGAACTTGAACGAGCCGGTGCGCTGCAGGTTCTCGCACTTGAAGAACAGCTGCGCGCCCAGCAGGGCGTCCGCCGTGCTGGACCGCAGCACCGGCGTGCGGTGCGCCATGCCGTGCAGGCGGTGCGCGGCGTCGGCCACGTCGGCAGCGGTGGGCGGGGTGGTGGGCGGGTTCATGGCGGCTCCTTGCACTCTGTGCCGCATGATAGCCCTTGGGCCCGTCATTTCAAGCCAAATTGGCCTCCAGTGCTTATGCAGCAAGCGCAGTTAGCTATCATTTTTGATTCGTCTGAGCACATCGCGCGCGGCGCTGGCCAGCGGGGCGATGAGGGGCAGGGCGGTTTCGGCCTGCAGTGCGTGGGCCGCCTCGCCCAGCGGGCCGCCGCCAATGACCACGGCCTGCGCACCGTCGTGCGCGATGCAGGCATGCACGGCGTCTTTCAGCGCCTGGCGCAGCGCGGCGGGCCGCTCGGCCAGCGCGCGCGGGTCGCCGGGGGTGAGGCGGATGCCCGTGTACGCGGCGCTCAGGCCCAGCTCATCCACGCGCTCGCCGATCAGCCGCGCCAGGCCGGGCGTGACGGTGGCAATGCCGAAGCGCCGCCGCCCGCCTTGTGCCGCTTCGAGCAGCGAGGCCTCGCAGATGCCTGCCACGGGCACGCGGGCCTGCGCGCGGATGCCCGGCATGCCGGGGTCGCCGAAGGCGCTGACCACCACGCCAGCCCAGGGCTGGTGCGCATGGCGCTGCCATACGCGCTCGGCCTCGGCGGCGGCGCAGCGCATTTCGTCCTCGTTCACGATCATGGGCGCGCCAGCCTCTGCCGTGCGGCCCGTCACGGTGTAGCCAGGGGGCAGGTGGCGGGCCAGCAGGGCCGCCATCATCGCGGTGGTGGCCTCGGACGTGTTGGGGTTGATGAGCAGGATGTCGGGCATGCGGGCCGCGATTATCGGCCGCCCGCATGCCCCGCAGGCCCGTCAGAAGGCGTGGCGAATGCCCAGCGACACCACGTTCTGGTTGCGGCCCGCAGCGCCCGCGCCATAGAACTTCTCGGCCGCCGCGCCCTGGTTGCGCAGGGTGACCAGGTTGGCGAACAGCGCCGTGCGGCGCGACATCTGGTAGGTGCCCTGCAGCCGCACGAAGTACGAGTCGTCCGGGCTGTCGAGCAGGTCGCGGCGCACGTAGTCCAGCGTGAACTGCGTGATGGGCGTGGCGTTCCACACCAGGCCCAGGTCGTAGGCGCGCGCCTCGCGCTTGCCCAGCGTGGGCGCGTCGCTGCTGGCGGCGCCTGCGTGGATGCGCCAGTCGCCCAGCGTGTAGCTGGCGCCCAGGGCGCTCTGGCGGTCTTCCAGCCCGGTGGCGACGTTGCGGTAGCGGCGCACGGTGCCGCCCGCCTCGAACGGCCCGGCGACGTAGTTGACGGCGGCTTCCAGCGTCTGCCCCGTGGTCGTGTTGCGCGGCGTGGCCAGCAGGCGCACGGTGACGCCGCTCAGGTCGGGCGAGACGTATTTCACCGAGCCGTCCACTAGGTCGCTCACGTAGCCGAACTCGCCGAACTGGAACACCGCGTAGCCGCCGCCGATGAAGAAGCGGCCCAGCGCCGCGTCCTGCACGTTCCACTGCCGACCGAAGGTCAGCGTGCCCAGGCTGGCGCTCTTGAAGCCCACGAAGCTGCCCCGGTTCCAGAACTTGGTGGCGTGGGCCTGCGCGCCGCTGTCCAGCGCGATGGCCGATTCCAGCTCGAATATGGCGCTCAGGCCGCCGCCCAGGTCTTCGGTGCCGCGAAAGCCCAGGCGCGAATTGGTGACCTTGCTGTTGTTGAGCTGGCGTGCGTTGCCGACGGCGGGCGCCGCCAGCGTGCCGCCGTTGTAGCCGCTGATGCTCAACAGTTCGAGCGAGGCCAGCCCGTACAGGGTGACGGAGCTTTGCTGTGCCTGCGTGGCGCCGCTCAGGCAGGCGAGCAGTGCGGCAGCGCAGAGGGTGGTTTTCTTCATGGCGTTTCCTTGGAGTGGATGAAAAATGGCGTGAGTCGGCTCTGGCCGGGGTGCTGGCACCCTTGCCGGAGACGGGGAGATCAAAGCGAAAACTCAGTCGTGCAGCGACGACAGGAACTGCCGCAGCTCGGGCGTGCGCGGGTTGCCGAACACGTCGGCGGGCGGCCCGATCTCGTGTACGCGGCCCTGGTGCATGAAGATCACGCGGTCGCTCACCTTGCGGGCGAAAGCCATCTCGTGCGTGACCATCAGCAGCGTCATGCCCTCGGCGGCCAGGCTTTCGACCACGCGCAGCACCTCGCCCACGAGTTCGGGGTCCAGCGCGCTGGTGATCTCGTCGCACAGCAGCACGGCGGGCTCCATGGCCAGCGCGCGGGCGATGGCCACGCGCTGCTGCTGGCCGCCCGAGAGCTGCTCGGGCATGGCGTCGAACTTCTCGGCCAGGCCCACGCGCGCGAGCAGGCGGCGCGCCTGGGCCTCGGCGTCGGCCTTGCGCGTCTTCTTGACCAGCGTGGGCGCGAGCATCACGTTGCGCCCCACCGTGAGGTGCGGAAACAGGTTGAAGCTCTGGAAGATCATGCCCACGCGCTGGCGCAGCGCGCGCATGGCCAGGGGGCTGTCGTGCAGCAGGGGCTTGCCGTCCACGGTGAGCGCGCCGTCCTGGAAGGTCTCCAGCCCGTTGATGCAGCGCAGCAGCGTGCTCTTGCCCGAGCCGCTCTTGCCGATGATGGCGACCACCTCGCCGGGCGCCACCTGCAGGTCGATGCCCTTGAGCACCTCGTTGGCGCCGTAGGACTTGCGCAGCGCGGTGATCTGCACGATGGCGCGCGCGGCGGGGGTGGTGGTGGGGGCTTCATCGGCCATGCAGTTTTCTCTCCAGGTGGCGCGCATACAGGCTCACGGGGAAGCACAGCGCGAAGTACAGCAGCGCCACGCAGGCGAACACGGTAAAGGGCTGGTAGGTGGTGTTGGAGATCATGCTGCCCGCCTTGGTCAGCTCCACGAAGCCGATGACCGAGGCCAGCGCCGTGCCCTTGACCACCTGCACCAAGAAACCCACCGTGGGCGCGATGGCGATGCGCACGGCCTGCGGCAGGATGACGTGGCGCATCTGCTCGGCGAACGACAGCGCCAGGCTGCCCGAGGCCTCCCACTGCCCCTTGGGAATGGCGGCCACGCAGCCGCGCCAGATTTCGGCCAGGAAGGCGCTGGTGTAGAGCGTGAGGGCCACGCTGGCCGCCGTCCAGGCCGACACGTTGAGCCCCAGCAGCGCGAGCCCGAAGTACGCCAGAAAGAGCTGCATGAGCAGCGGCGTGCCCTGAAAGAGCTGCACGTAGCCCGCCACCAGCCGCTGCGCCACGCGCCCGCCCGCCAGGCGCGCCAGCAGCAGCGCCAGCCCCACCAGCCCGCCGCCGACGAAGGCGATGAGCGAGAGCGCCACCGTCCAGCGCGCGGCCAGCAGCAGGTTGCGCACGATGTCCCAGAGCGTGAAGTCGGTCATGGCGTCACTTCCCGAACACCAGGCGCGGGCCGGCCCAGTTCAGCAGGCGGCGCAGCGCGACGGCCAGCAGCAGGTACAGCGCGGTGGCGACGATGAAGGACTCGAACGCGCGGAAGTTGCGGCTCTGGATCAGGTTGGCGGCGTAGCTCAGATCCTGCACCGATATCTGGCTGCACACGGCCGAGCCGAGCATGACGATGATGATCTGGCTGACCATGGCGGGCCAGACCTTGAGCAGCGCCGGGGGCAGCACCACGCGCGCGAACACCTGCACGCGCGACAGCGCCAGGCTCTGCGCCGCCTCGATCTGGCCGCGCGGCGTGGCCTCGATGCCCGCGCGCACGATCTCGGTGGCGTAGGCGCCCAGGTTGAGCACCATGGCGATGAGCGAGGCCACCTCGGGGCTCAGCTTGAAGCCCACTGCGGGCAGCCCGAAGAAGATGAAGAACAGCTGCACGATGAAGGGCGTGTTGCGGATCAGCTCCACGTAGGCACCCACGGGCCAGCGCAGCCACGCCGGGCCACTGGCGCGCGCCCAGGCGCACAGTACGCCCACCACCAGCCCCGCGACGGTGGCGATGGCGGTGAGCGCCAGCGTCCACGCCACGCCCGTGGCCAGCAGCGGCCACTGCGACAGCACGGCGCCGAAGTCGAAGGCGATGCGCATGGGCGGCAACAGCGGTCAGAGCGGCAAGTCGCCCGCCGGGCGGCCGAGCCACTTCTGCGACAGCTTGTCCAGCGTGCCATCGGCCTTGGCGGCGGCGATGATCTCGTTGACCTTGGCGCGCAGCGCATCCTCGCCCTTGGCCAGGCCGATGTAGCAGGGGCTGTCCTTGAGCAGCAGCTTGTACTCGGCCTGCAGTTGCGGGTTCTTGTACATCATGGTGCCCGCCACCGAGGCGCTGGTGGCCACGAGCTGCGTCTGGCCCGCGACGAAGGCGGCGATGGTGGCGTTGTTGTCCTCGAAGCGCTTCACGTCCACCGAGGGCGGGGCGACCTTGGCCAATTCCTGGTCTTCCATCGCGCCGCGCGTCACCGCCACGGTCTTGCCCGCCAGGTCGGCCCAGGTCTTGACGCTGACCGCCTTGGGACCGAACACGGCCTGGAAGAACGGCGCGTAGGCGGCGCTGAAGTCGATGACCTTCTCGCGCTCGGCGTTCTTGCCCAGCGTGGAGATGACCAGGTCGGCCTTGCCCGTCTGCAGGTAGGGAATGCGGTTGGCGCTGGTCACGGGAATCAGCTCCACCTTCACGCCCATCTTGGCGGCCAGCAGCTCGGCCATGGCGATGTCCAGCCCTTGCGGCTTCAGGTCGGTGCCCACGAAGCCGTAGGGCGGGTAGTCGGTGGGAATGGCAACCCTGAGCAGCTTGGACTTCAGGACGCCGTCGAGCGCCGATTGCGCGGCGGCGGGCAGCGCGGCGCAGGCCAGGCTGGCGGCGGCCAGCAGTCCAAGGGCAAGGCGGCGGGTGGGGGTGGATGGCATGGCGGATCTCCGGTAGTGAGTTGTTACCCCTGTTCAGCACGAAGCATGCCCGGCGCATGCACCACTTTGGCGCAGGCCAAAAAAAAGGGGCTTTCGGATGGAAGCCTCCTTTGCATGACCGGCGCCTGGGCGCGGCATCGCGGCATTACGGGGTGGATTCACCCTTGCTCACAAAGGCCCGGCAGCACTCATTTTTGAGTGATTTTGCGCAACAGACCCGCTGTGGACGCATCCAGCCCCGCAACGTCCTCGGTGCCCAGCCGTGACTCCAGGTCCCTGGCGAGCGCCTTGCCCAGCTCCACGCCCCACTGGTCGAAGCTGTTGATGCCCCACAGGCTGCCGCTCACGAACACGCGGTGTTCCTGCAGCGCGACGAGCGCACCCAGCGACGCGGGCGTGAGGGCGTCCAGCAGCAAGAAGGTGCTGGGCCGGTTGCCCGGAAAGTGGCGGTGCCCGTCGCCGTCGGCCTTGCCCGCCATCAGCGCCTGGGCCTGCGCCAGTGCGTTGGCGAGCAGCATCTGGTGGTGGCCCGGCAGGGGGTGCGCGGCGCGGCGCACGGCGATGATCTCCAGCGGCAGCACGTCCGCGCCCTGGTGCAGCATCTGGAAGAAGGCGTGCTGGCCGTTGGAGCCCGGCTCGCCCCACAGCACGGGCGATGTGGCGTAGGGCAGCGGCTGGCCGTCCAGCCCCACGCGCTTGCCGTTGCTCTCCATCTCCAACTGCTGCAGGTAGGCGGGCAGGCGGCGCAGCGCCGCGTGGTAGGGCGCGATGCAGCGGCTGCCGAAGCCGTGGAAGTTCCGGTACCACACGTCCAGCAGGCCCAGCCGCACGGGCAGGTTCTGCGCCAGCGGCGCGGCGCGAAAGTGCTCGTCCATGGCATGCGCGCCCGCGAGCAGGTCGCGAAAGCCTGCAGCGCCGATGGAGATTGCCAGCGGCAGGCCGATGGCCGACCACAGCGAGTAGCGCCCGCCCACCCAGTCCCAGAAACCGAAGGTGGTGGTGATGCCCAGGGCCTGGGCCGCCTCGACGTTGGCGGTCAGCGCCACGAAATGGCGGGCCACGTCGCGGCCGCCCTGCTGCGCGAACCACGCCAGCGCCGAGCGGGCGTTGACCATGGTCTCGACCGTGGTGAAGGTCTTGGACGCGATGAGGAACAGCGTGCGCTCGGGCCGAAGCTGCCGGAGCACGCCGTGCAGCTCGTGCCCGTCCACGTTGGAGACGAAGTGAAAGCGCTTGCCCGGCGCGCGGAACTCCTCCAGCGCCAGGGTGGCCATGTGCGGCCCCAGGTCCGAGCCGCCGATGCCGATGTGTACCACGTCGGTGATCGCGCCATCGGCACGCACGGCCTCGGCATAGGCCAGCATGGCATCGAGCGTGGCGTGTACCTGCGCCAGGCGGCTGGCGATGCTGGCATCGTCCCCCGGCAGCGCCAGGCCCGGCGGGCGGCGCAGCAGGGTGTGCAGCACGGCGCGGCCCTCGGTGGTGTTGATGGGCTGGCCGGCGAACATCGCGTCGCGCCGCGCCGGTAGTTCGCAGCTGCGGGCCAGGCCGAGCAGCAGGCTCTCGGTGGCTGCGTCCCAGAGGTTCTTGGACAGGTCGGCGAACACGTGGGGCGCCTGCTGGCTGAAATGCTCGAAGCGCCGCGCATCCTGCGCGAAGGCTCGGCGCAGGTCGAGGGGCTGGCCTGAAAACGCGGCCTGCAGCAAAGGCCATTCAGGGGCCTGGTCGCAACGGAATGGCATGGGCGGAAATTGTAATTTGATTACCTGATTGATCGCGCGGCCCATGTAACGAGATCACAATCGACGGCGGTGCCACGGAGATTCTTCACCATGCGTTTTGACCTCGTTCTGTTTGGCGGCACGGGCGACCTGGCCTGGCGCAAGCTCATGCCCGCGCTGTTCCAGGCGTTCCGCCACGGAACGCTGCCCGAGGGGGGCCGCATCATCGCCGTGGCGCGCGACGACCTGGGCCACGAACAATACCGCGCCCTGATCCGCGAGCGCTTCGACGGCGTGGAACTGGCCAAGCGCCCCACGCCCGACGAGTTCGAGCGCTTCGGCGCGCTGCTGCACTACCTGCGCATGGACCTGTCGCAGCCGCCGCACTACACGCGACTGGCGGCCCTGCTGAACGAGCGCGGCGCCGACACGGTGGTGATGTACCTGGCCACCGCGCCCAGCCTGTTCACCAGCGTGTGCGAGCAAATCGCCGCCGTGGGCCTGAACGGCCCGCAGACGCGCGTGGTGCTCGAAAAACCCCTGGGCCACGACCTCCAGTCCCACCAGGCCATCAACGACACGCTGCGCCGCGTGCTGCGCGAGGAGCAGGTGTTCCGCATCGACCACTACCTGGGCAAGCCCTCGGTGCAGAACCTGTTCGCCCTGCGCTTCGGCAACGCGCTGTTCGAGCCGCTGTGGCGGCGCGAGACGATTGCCAACATCCAGATCACCATCGCCGAAGCGCTGGGCGTGGAAGCGCGCGGCGCCTTCTACGACCAGACCGGCGCGCTGCGCGACATGGTGCAGAACCACGCGCTGCAGCTGCTGTGCGCCATCGGCATGGAGCCGCCGATCAACAGCAGCGCCAACGCCATCCGCGACGAGAAGCTCAAGGTGCTGCAGTCGCTCAAACCCTGGAGCCCGGACACCATCGGCCAGCACGTGGTGCGCGGGCAGTACGCGGCGGGCCATGGCCTGCCGGGCTACACGCAGGAAAAAGGCGTGGCCCCCGGCAGCGCCACCGAGACCTTCATGGCACTGCGCACCGAGATCGGCAACTGGCGCTGGGCGGGCGTGCCCTTCTACATCCGCACCGGCAAGCGGCTGGCGGCGCGCGATGCGCACATCGTGGTGAACTTCCGCCCGGTGCCGCACCCCATCTTCCGCATGCCTTCGGGCGCGGCCAACCGCCTCGTCATCCACCTGCAGCCCCGGGACGGGCTGGAGCTGCACCTGCTGGCCCAGGGCGCCGCGCAGCAACGGACGGAGCCCGCGCTGTCGCCCGCGCAGCTGAACCTGGACTTCGACCAGCGCTTCGGCACCGAGCGCGTGGGCGCCTACGAACGGCTGCTGCTGGACGTGATCGCAGGCCGCCTGAACCTGTTCGTGCGCAGCGACGAACAAGAAGAAGCCTGGCGCTGGGTCGAGCCCATCCTGCAGCACTGGAAGAACGACCCGGCGGGCCCGCGCCCCTACGCGGCAGGAAGCTGGGGGCCAAGCGCGGCCAGCGCCATGATCGCGCGCGATGGGTTCTGCTGGAGCGAAGAAATGTAGGGGCATCCCCCTGAGTCGCTTCGCGCCTTCCCCCTTCTCTCGAATCGCTGCGCAATTCGGGAAGGGAGACGCAGCCAGTGCGGCGGGGCGGCCCTTGCACCGCTGCCACTGGCTGGGGCCGCGCTCGTTTTACGGATGTTGGACGATGTCCAGCGCCCCTGACGCCCCATACGGCGCGGGCGTAGCGCTCGTGTCGATGACCCAGCAGGGTATGGCAAAAACAGGCCCTATCGCTTATCCAGCAAGCACTGTCAGCTATGTTTTCAATAGCTATTCGGCTTCAATGAGCTTTTCCAGCTTGACCGCATCCGCCGCGAACGCGCGGATGCCCTCGGCCAGTTTTTCCGTCGCCATGGCGTCGTCGTTGAGCGCGTAGCGAAAGCCCGCCTCGTCGTAGTTCACGGCGGGCAGGTCCATGGCCTTGGCGGCCTGGGCGTTCAGCGCGGGCGTGAGCGGCGCGTCGCTGGCGGCGAGCTGGGCCAGCAGTTCGGGGGCGATGGTCAGCAGGTCGCAGCCCGCCAGCGCCGTGATCTGGCCCACGTTGCGAAAGCTCGCGCCCATGACTTCGGTGGCGATGCCGAAATGCTTGTAGTGGTGGTAGATCTGCGCCACGGACTGCACGCCGGGGTCGTTGGCGCCCGCGCGCGCGGCCTCGTCCCAGGTGCTGCCCGCCTGTTTCTTGTACCAGTCGTAGATGCGGCCCACGAAGGGCGAGATGAGCTGCACCTTGGCCTGCCCGCAGGCCACGGCCTGCGCGAACGAGAACAGCAGCGTGAGGTTGGTGCGGATGCCGCGCTGCTCCAGCTTCTCGGCGGCCTGGATGCCTTCCCACGTGGCGGCGATCTTGATGAGCACGCGGTCGGTGGCTATGCCCTCGGCCTGGTACAGCTCGATGATGCGCTCGGCCCGCGTGACGGTGGCGTTGGCGTCGAAGCTCAGGCGCGCATCCACCTCGGTGGAGACGCGGCCCGGGATGGTCGCCAATATTTCGCGGCCGAAGCGCACGAGCAGGCGGTCGATGATCTCGTCCATGGCCCGGCCCCGAAAGCACGCCACCGTCTCGCGCAGCAGCGGCGCGTACTCGGGCTTTTGCACGGCCTTGAGGATCAGCGACGGGTTGGTGGTGGCGTCCCGGGGCTGGAACTGCGCCAGTTGCCTGAAGTCGCCGGTGTCGGCGACCACGGTGGTGAACTGTTTGAGGGCTTCGAGTTGGTTCATGGCGCCATTATTCTGCAAGGCCCTCGGCAGCAATTACCGATACGCCGTGCGCGCCCAGGCCCAGCAGCACCGGATCGCCCACGGCGGGCACGTTCTCCAGGTCCGACGAGACGACGAAGATGCTGCCCAGCTCCGTCTCCAGCGTGAACTCGTACACGGCGCCCAGGTAGGCGGCCTTGCGCAGCGTGGCGGGCAGCAGGCCCTGGCCCTGGCGGTGGATGCTCCACGCCTCGGGCCGCACGGCCACCTTCACCGGCCCGGCGGCGGGCGCCATGCGCGGGCGCAGCGTCAGCGGGCCGAGCTGCACCGTGCCGTCGCCCCGGGCCGTGCCGGGGAACAGCAGGGCCTCGCCCATGAAACCCGCCACGAACTCGCTGCGCGGCGCTTCGTACAGCTCGCGCGGCGAGCCGCTCTGCGCGATCAGGCCCTGGTGCATCACGATGATCTGGTCGCTGACCGCCATGGCCTCGGCCTGGTCGTGCGTGACGTAGGCCACGGTGAGCGACAGGCGCTGCTGCAGCGCGCGGATCTCCTCGCGCATCTCGCGGCGCAGGCGCGCGTCCAGGTTGGACAGGGGTTCGTCGAACAGCAGCACCTCGGGCTCCAGCACCAGGGCGCGGGCCAGCGCCACGCGCTGCTGCTGGCCGCCCGAGAGTTCGCTGGGCAGCCGGTCGTCGAAGCCCACCAGGCCCACGCCGCGCAGCGCTTCCACGGCCTTGGCGCGCGCCGCGTCCTTGGGCTGGCCGGACATGCGCAGGCCGTACATCACGTTCTCGGCCACGCTCATGTGCGGGAACAGCGCGTAGCTCTGGAACATCATGCTCACGTTGCGCTGCGCCGGGCCGAGCGTGGTCACGTCGCGCCCGCCGATGAGGATCTGGCCCGCAGTGGGCGACTCCAGCCCCGCGATCATGCGCAGCGTGGTGGTCTTGCCGCAGCCCGAGGGGCCGAGGATGGTGGTGAGCGTGCCGCGCGGCACGGTGAAGCTGATGCCCTTGACGGCCAGCGGCGCATTGCCGCCCGTGCCGTAGCGCTTGGTGATGTTGCGGAACTCGATGCCCGCGCCGCTGTGGTTCATGGTCGTCATTTCGGTTTTCCCTTGCGCTGCGCGCCACCCAAAGCGCATGAAACCGGCGCGGCCCCGAAACGGGCAGCCGCGCAAGGGCCGCCCCGCCGCGCTGGCTGCGTCCCCCCTCCCACGCGAAGCGTGAGAGAGGGGGGAAGGCGCGCAGCGACTCAGGGGGGTGTTGTTTCATTTGCGGCGGCCCAGCTTGCGCTCGCCCACCAGGAGTTGGATCAGGCCGATGGCCGCCGCCATCAGCACGATGAGCACCGTGCAGTACGCCAGCGCCACGCCGTAGTCGCCGTTGCCCACGCGGCCGATGATGTAGGTGGTGGCCAGCTCGTTCTCGGCCGTGACGAGGAAGATCACCGCGCTCACCGTGGTGATGGCGCGCACGAAGCTATAGACCAGCGCCGCCACCAGCGCGGGCTTGAGCAGCGGCAGCACCACGTGGCGCAGCGTCTGCACGCTGCCCGCGCGCAGCATGGCCGAGGCTTCGTCCAGCGAGCGGTCGAGCTGCTTGAACGCCGCCGTGCCCGCGCGCACGCCCACCGGCAGGTTGCGGAACATGAAGCACAGCACGATGATGAGCGCCGTGCCCGTCAGCTCGAACGGCGGCACGTTGAAGGCCAGGATGTAGCTCACCCCCAGCACCGTGCCCGGGATGGCGAAGGCCAGCAGCGCCGAGAACTCGAACGCGCCCTGCCCCCGGAACTCGGTGCGCGCCAGCAGCCACGCGATGGCAATGCCCAGCAGCGCCGTGAGCGGCGCCGAGATGGCCGCGAGCTGGATGGTGGTGAAGAACGAGTTCCACGCCGTGCCCGCCCACACGATGCCGAACTCGCCCCACTGCACGTCGAACGCTGTGCGAAAGTGCTGCAGCGTAAGCGTGTAGTCGCGCCCCCACACCTGCACGAAGCCGCCCGACACCGCGAACAGATAGACGATGAGCGTGAACGCCATCCACGGCAGCGCCACCGCATGTACCACGCGGCGCACGCCGGGCGGCAGCGGCATGGCGATGCCCGCGTCGCCCTTGCCCGACACGGTGGTGAAGCTCTGCCGGCCCAGCAGCCCGCGCTGGATGGCGAACACCGTGAGCGCGAAGAAGGTCAGGATCCACGCCAGCGACGCGGCGCGCCCCTGGTCGTACTGCGCGCCCACGATGGCGAAGAAGATCTCGGTGGACAGCACCGAGAACTGCCCGCCCACCACGACGGGGTTGCCGAAGTCGGCCATGCTTTCGATGAAGCCCACCAGGAAGGCGTTGGCCAGGCCCGGCTTGAGCAGCGGCAGCGTCACCGTCATGAAGGTCTGCCGGGGGCTGGCGCGCAGGGTCTGCGCCGCTTCTTCCAGGCTGGGCGCCACGCCCTGCACCACGCCGCGCATGATCATGAAGGCGATGGGCGTGAAGGCAAAGGTCTGCGCCACCCACACGCCCAGCCAGCCGTAGAACCAGCGCGAGGGCGTGATGCCGAAGGCGTATTCCAGGAACTGGTTGAACACGCCCGCCCGACCAAACAACAAGATGAGGCCCAGCCCCACCACGAACGGCGGCGTGATGATGGGCAGCAGCGCCACGATGTTGAGCGGCCTTGCATACCGGTGCGAGGCGCGCTCGGCCATCAGCGCCATGAAGGTGCCCAGCAGCGTGGTGCTGGTGGCCGTCATCAGCCCGATGAACAGCGTGTTCCAGGCCACGCCGCAGCGCTGGCCGCCGGACAGGCAGGCCAGGCTGAAGTTGCGCTCGTGCGCGATGCGCTCCCACGCCACGCCCAGCGAGAACGGCCCGTCGTCCAGAAAGAACGCGGTCGACAGCGCCTTGAGCACCGGGAACACGATGAACAGCGCGAGCAGGCTGCCGCAGCCGATGACTGCGGACGCCACGAACAGATCGCCCTTGAAGAAGCCGCGCCGCGCGACGCCGAACGCCAGCAGCACCAGCAGCGCCGACAGCGCCACGAAGCCGCCCCAGCCCATGCCCGGCTGGCGCGCCGCCAACTCGCCCCAGGCGGCGTTCATCCAGTCATGCGACCAGCCGTGCGCGCCGATGGCGAAGCCGCTCGCCAGCAGCCCGGCCAGCCCCAGCGCGCCGCCCGCCGCCAGCACCGCGCCCTGGCGGCGCCCGGC
>NZ_JASGDA010000093.1:0-17547 GCF_047607405.1 Acidovorax sp.
GATCTCCACGCTCGATCGCCCGTAATACCCGCTCTCGCAAATCTGGGGAATACGCCTGCATTTGTGGGCCTCCTGCTCGGAGGGGGCATCATACAGATCGTAAATAATTAAATCAAAAATGCTCTAGGAAGGCGCCAAACAGGTGAATCCACATGGATCTCCGTCACCTTCGCTGTTTCCTAGCTGTTGCCGAAGAACTCCACTTCGCCCGCGCCGGGCGGGTCTTCAAGGAGCATGTGCCGCGCATCTTCACCGCCTTGCAGCAGGCCCGCGAAGGTGCCAAAGCGGTGGCCGCCGGCTACGACGACCAATTGCGCATCGCCCTGTCCGACGGCATCACGCCACCGCGCCTGAGTGCCTTCCTGGAGAAGTGCCGGGACGACGATCCCGAAGTCGGGATTCATCTGGCCGAGATACCGCTATCGCAGCAAATCGCCGGACTGCGTGACGACCTCTACGATGCAGGATTCGCGCAGTCCGATGACGTGGGCGATGGCCTACAAGCGCATCCCGCTGGAAGAAGTCTTGCGCTATCCCTTGGCGATGGGCGACCCGCACGTTTGCGAGGGTTACTGCCGCCAGATTGCACGGATGCTGCGCACGGGGGACGTGGAGCCACTGGTGGCCGAAGAGGTCGCCTCGCTCAACCTGATGGTGACCCTGGTTTCAGCCGGCGATGCCTTGGCGCTGCTCGGGGCGTCGCAGATCGCCGCCTGCCGCTCGCCAGACGTGACCAGCCGCCCGTTGGCGGGTATGTCGCCCGTCCTGACAACCTACCTGCTGCGAGCCGACACGGAGCCTTCCGAACCGCTGGCACGCTTCATCGAGCGGGCTATTTCTGGCGCTTCTGACGCGCACCGTTGATTCCCTTTCCGATATTCGTTGCCCTGCGGCTCCGGCGCAGCAGTGCGTGTTGTGGCGTAGCTGGCACGCGACCAAGCCAGGCATCATGCGGCTTCGCGTATCCGGCGCGTGCCGCGCCAACCCCATGTGCAGACCGGCTTTCCTCGCGGCGAAGTGCCGCGACCTTTTATCTCGCCTTCCGCCGTTGCCTTCCGCTGTAGCTCCAGGCACCGCCGACCCGGCGGCATTGCTGCGTGAGCAGCCATCGCGTCGGCGAACGCGCGAACCAACACTATGAGGGCCGTAGGCCGGGCGCGTTCAAGGCAAGACGCTTGCACGTTGGACGTGCTGCGCCATATGCTGCGCGAAGTGCGGTGCGGATGCACCGGCACGGCAAGCGCGGCGACACGGCAACGTGCAGAGAATCGGCGGTCATATGGGCGTGCCTCCAGTCAGATCATGTGCGCGACGTCGATCACGGCGGATGCGCTGACCGGACCGAAGCGATACGAGAATCCTTGACGGTCTGATTGCCGCCCAGGCAGGTGTCAGATGATGGCCTGCAAGCCCTTGTCGGCGATGATGTTCAGCAGTTTGAGCGCTGGGCCAGTGGGACGGGTTTCTCCTTGCTCCCACTTGCGCACGGTGGATGCCGAAGTATGCAGGTGCAGCGCGAACACCGGCTGGCTGAATTTCAATCCTTCGCGCAGGCGCTTGATGTCGGACGCGCCCAGTTCCCGAACCGGCGGCGGGCAGATTGCGTCGAACTCGCGCATCGTCACCTTGTTGATCGCGCCAGCCTCAAAGAGTGCCGCCAGGTCGCCGCGCAGCGATTCAATGATCTTGCTCACAATGCACCTCGACTAAAACACCCGACTTCAATGCCTGCGACAAGGCTTCGCCGGACAGTTCCAGGAACACCTTGCCGGCAAATTGCAGAGCCTTCTTCTCGTCCTGCGTGATGTTCGCCTTGTCGCTCTTGGGAAACCCGTGCAGGAACACATAGCGGTCACCCATCCTGGCCGACAGCAACGTGCGATAGCCACCGCTCTTGCCGCCACCAGAGCGGGCCACCCGCTTCTTGTAGAGGAAACCGCCCAAATCCGCGTCGATCAGACCGCTTTCCATCTCCTTGACGGCCTTGCACAAGCCCGCATCGGGCAACTTCTCGCCCGCCTGCCACCGTGCAAAGTCCTTCCGCTTGAGGAAGCGTTTCATCTCGACCTTCAAACTATACCCGTTACGGGTATAGTTTTCAATCCTTTGCAGCGATACCGTCCCGGAGGGGGTGGCACGTCCGGTTGTCGTGACGGTGACACGACAATCTGGGCTGGAGAGGCGGCGTAGCAGTCGCCGATCATGCCGCGGCCTCCCCAAGGGGACGCTTGGTGCCGGTAATCGTCTTGCGCCGGTTCGCCACCAGTTCGGCGGCCTTGCGCACCGGGTCATCCTCGGTGTGGACGTAGCGCATGAACATCGCCACGGTCTCCTGCGCGAGCGAACGGGCCTGCTCGACGGTTAATTCCCCGTACTGGCCCAAGGCGGGATTGCGGCGTTCTCCGGCGTTCGCGCGGTACTGGAGCATGAACACCTTGCGGCCCGCCGGGGTAATCTTGCATAGAAAGCCGGGCACCAGCGTATCCCGGAGTTCGACAGCTTGCGCTTGGGGTTGTGCCGCATCGACTGCGGACTTGGTGAGCTTGATCTTCGCCATGATGACTCCTCGGAAAGACCCGATTCCCGGGAGCCTCATGGGGCCATCAGCGGGGAAATCGGGTCAGGTTTCGGAAAGCACCGGCATATGGTGAACTCGCCCAAGTTATTGATAAACCTGCTGTATCTGGCTTTGGCGTAGTCCAGCGAAATGCGGCATTGGAGTCATGTTGAAATGAAAAAAGCCCCGGCTTCCTTGGGAAAGCCGGGGCTCTAGGATGGTCTCGCATGGTGGCGAACCTATGGTTGGCGGAGAGGGTGGGATTCGAACCCACGGTAGTGTTGCCACTACGCCTGATTTCGAGTCAGGTACATTCGACCACTCTGCCACCTCTCCTGCGTTCGTGTCGAAGCCTTTGATTCTAGCAGGAATTCCATGGCGCCAGCAAGGCCTACCCGCCCATGTAGGGCCGCAGCACTTCATCCAGGGTAGCGGGGCGGGCAGATGCCGCGATGTCGCATACGGCAAGGGCCCAAGCGCCCAAGCGCCCAAGCGCTGCCCGAAGGCTGGCTCCGGAAGAGCATCATGCAGCACGTGTACTGATAAGCATCTGATGTAGGCCATAGGCGCACCGTTGGAGGCACGCCATGAACCACCCGCTGATCAGCATTAGCGTAGCGCCTCGCTCACTGCCTGTACTCGCCCAAGACACCAGGGCTATCAACGCTAGGCCAACAACAGCGAGCCCCCTCGCTGAAGGCGCCCCAACACCCAGGGGCCGAAGTTGGCCAAATCATTTCGGGCGAAGCGCGCCCGCCGCCCAGTATGGATGCGTCCTAGGAAGAACACATGGCTAGCAGGATGACGCTTGCGAGGGTGAATGACACGCCAAAGGCCACACTGAACAAGAAACCTGTCCAGGCAGACTCCCCCTAGATACAGGCGAACACGCCTATAGCCGATCCAATTGCAATCCATGCAGGTCGGAGTGAAGACAAGATGGTCATATCGCGCTGACCCATGATTACCTCCCGTAGTCCCAGAGCGAGCGGGCAATTCCCGTCTGGACAGCCAAGTAGATCAGAAACATGGTGTCTTCATCCTTTTCTACGGGCCCACCACTCGGCTCCTGATCGGGTATTCGATAAGGGCCTCCGACTGTCATCAACGTCTTGATCCCAGAGTTGAGCAGTGCGGCAGATTGCGGGAAGGTGATACCTGTTGCATCACCTCTGCGGTGGTGATCCTCGAACACCCAATCATGAATAAGGTACGCGGGCAAATACGTGTCTGGCTTGAGATGACGACCCTGTCGGAAGAGCTTCGGGATTGACCCCATGTCGGTGTCCATTGCCTGCGGCGTGACCGTCAAGCCATCAATGACAAACTGGAACGGAGTGTCGGGGTCTGGTAGATAGTCATACCACCCCTCCCTGTCAGGCTTGGCGCGCAACGTGTACTCGCCCTCAAAGCAGCCCGTCGAGGTTCGATCCCATTCGAAATCGCCTAGCCAGAGTGTCTTGTGGCTGAGAGGCCCCATTCCAGGCTGCCTAGATAGCCGCGATGTGGATCGTCTATCAATCTCAGCCTTGACCTGAGCAGCGACATTAGGAGCAAAAAGATCGTCAGCCACATCTTTGAGTGACCCGGGATCGGCTCTCATGCAATGCTCCTTTTGCTTGATTGATCGAGATCAATTTTGAGGGAGTTGCTGTCTTTACACAACCTCTGAATAGGGTTGCCAATGGCAGTATCCGTAGCGGAAGCTCAAGAGCCTGAGGCCCATCCCACCTCCGCGATCTGATCCTCGGGATGGCAGCGCAGCCCGTCTCGCACCGCCCCCGTCGTCCTACCCCTCGCCCGCCCGGTCATGCCCTGGGCTACTCACATCCCCTGGGATTCGAACCTACGGTAGTGTTGCCACTTGCAGGCCCTTCGCGCTGCCGCTGCGTCCTTGCGCTCGGCGGCGCCCGGTGCCATCCGTGGGCGCTATCATTCCCGCCGCCGGGCAACCCGGCGCATACCCACAGCAGGAGACACGACACATGCAAAGACGCCACCTCATCGCCGGCGGCCTGGCCGCAGCCGCCATGCCCACGTTCGCCCTCGCGCAAGGACTGGAAAAGCCCAAGGTCACCATCGCGGTGGGTGGCAAGAACCTGTTCTATTACCTGCCGCTGACCATTGCCGAGCAGCTGGGCTACTTCAAGGCCGAGGGGCTGGACGTGAACATCGTCGATTTCGCGGGCGGTTCGCGCGCGCTGCAAGCTGTGGTGGGCGGCAGCGCCGACGTGGTCTCGGGTGCGTTCGAGCACACCATTTCCATGCACCAAAAGGGCCAGCCCATGCGCGCCTTCGTGCTCCAGGGCGCGGCGCCGCAGATCGTGCTGGGCGTGAACCCCAAGACCCTGCCCAACTTCAAGACCGTGGCCGACCTCAAGGGCAAGAAGATCGGCGTGACCGCGCCGGGCAGTTCCACCAATGTCATGGCCAACTTCGTGCTCGCCAAGGCAGGGCTCAAGCCCAGCGACGTGAGCATCGTGGGCGTGGGCGCGGGCAACGGCGCGGTGGCGGCCATGCGCGCGGGGCAGATCGACGCCATTGCCAACCTCGACCCCGTGATCACGCTGCTGCAGCGCTCGGGCGACCTGCGCATCGTGACCGACACGCGCAAGCTGGCCGAGGCCGAGCAGGTGTTCGGCGGCCCCATGCCCGCAGGCTGCCTGTATGCGCCGCAGTCCTTCCTGGACAAGAACCCGCACACCGCCCAGGCCCTGGTGAACGCCATGGTGCGGGCCAACAAGTGGATCCAGCAGGCGGGCGGCGGCGACGTGATCAAGGTGGTGCCAGAGAGCTATCTGCTGGGCGACCGCGCCGTGTACATCGACGGCTTCCTGGCGTCCAAGCAGGCCATGTCGGCGGACGGCAGCTTCCCGGCCAAGGGCGGGCAGACGGCGTTCAACGCGCTGGCGAGCATCGATCCCAAGATGGCGGGAACCAAGGTGGACTTGAACGCCATCTACACCAACGACTTCGTCAAGCAGGCCAACGCGAAATACCCCAAGGGTTGATGCAGCATGGCGGCACCGGCGATCGACCTGCAGGCCGTGGCCTGCACCTTTGTCAGCAAAGACCAGCCCGGCCAGCGCTACACCGCTGTCAGCGGCGTGGACTTGCAGGTGGGCGCGGGCGAGTTCGTCAGCGTCGTCGGCCCCACGGGCTGCGGCAAGAGCACGCTGCTGAACATGGCGGCGGGGCTGCTTGCGCCCAGCGTGGGCGCGGTGCGCATCTTTGGCGAGCCGCTCGTGGGCATCAACCGGCGGGCGGGCTACATGTTCCAGGCCGAAAGCCTGATGCCTTGGCGCACAGCGTTGCAGAACGTGATGGCGGGGCTGCTGTTTCGCGGCACACCCGAGGGCGAGGCGCGCGAGCAGGCCCAGGACTGGCTGCGCCGCGTGGGCCTGGGCGGTTTTGGCGACCGCTACCCGCACCAGATGAGCGGCGGCATGCGCAAGCGCGTCAGCCTGGCGCAGACGCTGGTGCTCGACCCCGACATCATCCTGATGGACGAGCCCTTCTCGGCCCTGGACATCCAGACGCGCCAGTTGATGGAAAACGAGCTGCTGGCGCTGTGGCAGAGCAAGAAGAAAGCCGTGCTGTTCATCACCCACGACCTGGACGAAGCCATCGCCATGAGCGACCGCGTGGTGGTGTTGAGCGCGGGCCCGGCCTCGCACCCCATTGGCGAGTTCGCCATCGACCTGCCGCGCCCGCGCGACGTGGCCGAGGTGAAGATGGCCCCGCGCTTTCTGGAGCTGCACGCCGCCATCTGGGCCGTGCTGCGCGAGGAAGTGTTGAAGGGCTACCAGCAGCAACTGCAAAAGGCATGACGAGAACCTGAGCCATGTGGAACCTGATCAAACCCCGGCCCGCCACGCTGCGCCTGTGGCAGCTTGCCATCCTGGTGCTGCTGTTCGTGTTCTGGCACGTGATGACGCGGCCCGGGCTGATACCGCCCATCATGTTCGACAACGACCGGCAGGCGGCGTTCTTCTTCGGCGAGCCGCTCAAGATTTTTGCCCGCATCTGGGCCTGGTTCGTGCGGGACGCCGACATCTACCAGCACCTCTCGGTCACGCTGGCCGAGACGGCCATGGCCTTCGCCATCGGCGCGGCCTGCGGGCTGGCGGGCGGACTGTGGCTGGCGCTGTCGCCCATGGCGTCGGCCATCCTGGAGCCGTACATCACCGCGCTCAACGCCATGCCGCGCATCATCCTCGCGCCCATCTTCGCCGTGTGGTTCGGGCTGGGCATGGGCTCCAAGGTGGCGCTGGGCGTCACGCTGGTGTTCTTCATCGTGTTCTTCAACGTCTATCAGGGCGTGCGCGAGGTCAGCCCCGTGATACTGGCGAATGCGCGCATGCTGGGCGCCAGCCAGAAGCAGCTGCTGCGCCACGTCTATCTGCCCAGCGCGACGAGCTGGGTGTTCAGCTCGCTGCACACCAGCGTGGGCCTGGCGTTCGTCGGCTCGGTGGTGGGCGAGTACCTGGGCTCCAGCCAGGGCGTGGGCTACCTCATCCTGCAGGCCGAGGGCAGCTTCGACATCAACACCGTGATGGCGGGCATCCTGGTGCTGACGGTGTTCGCGCTGGCGCTGGACGCCATCGTGGGCCGCATCGAGCGGCGGCTGATGACCTGGCAGCCCAAGGCGGGCGAGAGCGAGAAGCTCTAGAAAATATAGGTCAAATCGGCCTCTAGCGCTTATACAGCAAGCGCAAGCAGCTCTCTTTTTGAGAGCAAACTTATTCCGTGAGCTGCCGTGGCAGCACCAGCCGGAACTCCGCGCCGCGCCCCACGTCACTCTCCACCTCCAGGGTGCCGCCGTGGCGCTGGATCACGGTGTGGACCAGCGCCAGCCCCAGCCCCATGCCGCCGATGGACGGGTGGCTGCGGTCGTGCAGGCGCTGGAAGGGCGCGAACAGCCGGCCCTGCTGCGCCGGTTCGATGCCCGGCCCCTCGTCGCGCACCGACACCACCCAGTGCGCGCCGCGCTGCACGATGGCGCAGCGCACCGTGCTGCCCCGGGGGCTGAACTTGACGGCGTTGTTGAGCACGTTGGCGACAGCGCGGCTCAGCAGCGTGCGGTCGCCCAGCGTGGGGGCGGTCTCGGGCGTGGCGTCTATGCGCACCTCCACGCCGCCGTCGCGGGCCAGGGCCCAGGTGTCGTCCACCGTTTCCGCGAGCATGGCGACCAGGTCCAGCGGGGCGATGCGGTATTCCTGCGTCTGCGCGCCCGCCAGTTGCACGAAGCTTTCCGCCATGCCCAGCGACTTGCGCGCATAGCGCTCGATGCGCCGTATCAGCTCGTCGCCCGCGATGCGGCCGGGGTAGGCGCGCTCCATCTCCAGCAGGGTCAGGATGGACGCATTGGGCGCGCGGATGTCGTGCGAGATGAAGTTCAGCGCCTGGTCGCGCTGCTGCTGCGCGCGCCGTATCTCGGTCAGGTCCACCAGCGTGAGCAGCCAGCCCGCCTCGGTGAGGTCGGTGAAGGGGCTGCACAGCACCAGCAGGCTGCGCCCCTGCGCGTCGCGGCCCTCGCTTTGCTCGGGCATGGCGCGGCCGCGCAGCTTCTCCTCGGTGATCAGGGCCTGGCCCGTGCCGGGCAGCACCAGGTCGCGCAGCAGCGCCACCACCGACTGGCCCTGCAGCGGCGCGGAGATGTCGCCGCCCATGTGCAGGCGCGCGGCCATGTTGGCGAGCAGGATGCGCCCCTCGGGGTCGCTGACGATGGTGGGCGAGGGCAGCTGCTGCAGGCTCTCGCTCACGAAGTGGTGCAGCTCGCGCAACTGGCGCGACGCGCGCTCCACGGCGTTGATGCGCTTTTCCAGGAAGTCGCCAGACTCTCCGGGCCTGCTCTTTTGCCGCAGCGGTATGCCCTCGCGCTGCAGGCGCTCCATCTCCAGCCGCAGAAAGTTGGCGGCGGCGCTCAGGCGCCGCCAGCTCCACAGGGGGTAGGCCAGCGCCAGGCCGACCAGTCCTGCGGCGGGCGCGAACTGCCAACCCAGCCACCAGGGCGCGGCCACGCTCACCAGCACCGTGCCAACGGCCAGCGCGGCGCTGCTGAGCAGCGCGACGAAGGGGCCGGTCATCAGCAGGATCAGCAATGCGCAAAGCACGGGCACCAGGTTGAACACGGTGTTGAGGGCGGGCGTGGCGGACCGGATGCGCACGCCCGTCAGGCGGTCGTCCAGCACGTGGGCCACCACTTCCACGCCCGGCATCAGCCGGGACTGCTCGCTGACCGGGGTGGCGAACATATCACCCAGGCCCGAGGCCGCCGCGCCGATCAGCACGTACTTGCCGCGGAACGCATCGGCGGGCGCCTTGCCGCGCAGCACGTCGATGTAGGAATAGGTGGTGAAGTGGCCGGGCGGGCCCGCGTAGGCGATCAATGCGCGGTCGGCGCGCTTCCACTGCTCGCCCGCGCTGCCGCCAGGCTGCTGCGCGGCCGCATGCGGCGCGGGGCAGGGCAGGGTGGACGTGCCGGCCACGCACTGCAGGGCGATGCTGAAGTGCGGCCACGGCGCGCTGGCCGGGCCCTCTTGCAGGTACAGGCTGCGCACCACGCCGTCGTCGTCGGGCGTGACGTGGACGTGGCCCAGCCGGGCAGCGGCCTGGGCCAGTACCGGTACAGGCAGGTCGGCCACGCCGCCGGTCGCGCCCTGGGTGCGCCGCAGCATGGGCAGCACCACGCGCCCGCTGCGCGCCATGGCCTCGGCCAGCAGCAGGTCGTCCTGGGGGTAGTCCTGGTCTTCCTCGCTGAACAGTACGTCCACGCCGATGGCGCGCGGCGCCTGCGCGGTCACGCGCGAGATCAGCTCCGCATGCAGCGCGCGGCGCCAGGGCCAGCGGCCTATGGCGGCGATGCTGGGGTCGTCGATGGCGATGATCACGATGTCGGGGTTGGCGGGCCGGGAGACGAGGCGCAGCCCCGCATCCTGCACCAGGTGGTTCACCCGGTCGAGGCTGGACGAGGTGATCAGCCAGCCCACCAGCCCCAGCAGGGCGGCGGCCAGGATGCCCCATTCGAGCCGACGCTGTCGGCCCCGGGTGCTTGCGATGTCCCACATGGGGTCAGCAGCCCAACGCCGCCCGGCGGTGTGGCCGGGCTTGCTGCGGGGGGCGGCGCTTCAAGGGCGCCCCAGGGGCTGTCCGCTGGACGTGGACACCGGCAGGCCCGTGCCCGTGCGGATGCCCGTGCCCACGCGGATCTGGCGCGCGGGCGAGAAGTCGCTGTCCAGGCCCGTGGGGTCCAGCACCTGGATGCGCACCAGGTACTCGCCGGCCGTCAGGTTGGCGCCAGTCCATTGGGGAGCGTCCAGCACGGTGTCCTGCACCGTTTTGTCGAAGCCCGGGTCGCTGGCGGCGGTCAACTGCAGGCGGAACCGCTGGCCCGGCTGGCCGGGCCAGTGCAGATGCACCGTGGGGTCGCCGTCCTGCGCCTGCAGCGACTTCAGGTCCAGCGTGGCGGGCCGCTGCGCGATGCTGAACTGCTGCGGCGGCGAGAAGGGCCCCTGGTCGGCCTGGCTGCCCGGCAGCTCCAGCAGGCTGGCCATGCGCCAGAAGTAGTTGCCCACGGGCAGGGATGCGATGGCGAGGCGGCAGTCGGACAGGCGCTGCTCGTCCAGCAGCGGCTGGGTGAACTGCGCGTCGCTGGCGACCTGCACGCGGTACCAGCGCACGTCCGGCACCTGCGTGCACTGCAGGCTGCCCGCGCCCTGGGCGACGATGGCGCCCGGCGCGGGGCTTTGGTGCAGCGGGGCCACGGGGCGCGTCTTGACGGTGATGGGCTGCACGGCGGGCACGCCCGGGATGCCCGCATCGTCCACGGCGCGCACCGACAGGTAGTAGCGCCCGTCGTCCAGCGCCTTCCAGCGCAGGTGCCCATCGGCGAAGCGGCCATAGCGCAGCACCTGGGTGAAGTTGGCGTCCCGCGCCACCTGAGCTTCGTAGCGTGCCGTGGCGGGGGGCGCGGGCAGGTCGATGGCGAGCAGGGTCGCATCCCCCAGCGCGGCGGGCACGCCGGACGTGTCGGGCGCGGGCAGCAGGGTGCGGGGCGTGCCCACTTGGCCGTCCGTCGCCACGGCCAGGCCCTGGCCGGGCTCCAGCAGGGCCGGGGACTGCGGGTTTTCCTGGCGCGACTGCACGGCCACCGAGCCGTTGAGCACCGAGGCGGTGGTCTGGCCAGACTCGGTGACGGCCACGTTGAAGCGGGTGCCGCGCACGCTGGTCACGGCCAGCGGCGTGCGCAGCTCGAAACGGCGCAGCGGCTCGGCCTTGGGCGGCACGGTGGATTCTGCGGAGCCGCTGCGCATCTCCAGCACCGACTGCAGGCTGCCGGCCCGGCCGCGCCGACGCAACTGGCGCAGTTGCAGCTCGGACTGCGCCTGCACGCGCACCACGGTGCCGTCGGCCAGCTGGACGGCCACGAAGCCGTCCGGGCCCACGCGCAGCGAGGTGCCTTCGTCGAGCTTGCCGCCCTGGGTGACCTGCGCGGGCTCGTCGCCAGGGCGCGCCTGAGCGGTGACCTGGCCATGCACGAAGGCCACGGTGGCGGGCTCGGTGGGTTGCAGGCGCACCGGAATCCACACCACCGAGCCCGGCTTGAGGCGCCGTGGGTCGGCGACCTTGTTGCGCGCCTGCAGCAGCGGCCATTGGCGGGGGGCGTCCAGGTAGGCGCGGGCCAGGCCCTCCAGCGTGTCGCCTTCCTGCACGGTGTGGGCGATCTCGTCGTTCTGCGGCACGGTGGGGCCGGCGGCCAGGCCCGCCACGGCGAAGAGGGCCAGCCCCAGGGCCAGCGGGGTGCGCGGTGCGCGGTGGATTCGACGGTGGGTGGTGGTAGCCAAGTCAGATCTCCTGTGCCTGCCCCTGCGGGGCATGGCGAATTCGTTCACGTCAGCGCCTGCGCTCAGGTCTTGGGCGGCGCCTCGACCGCCTCGAAGCGGTAGCCTACGCCATAGACGGCCGAGACGATGAAGCCATTGGCGGGGCGCAGGTCCAGCAGGGTGCGCAGGCGCGAGATGTGGGTGTCCAGCGAGCGGGACATCACGTCCGCCACCTGCCCCCAGACGATCTCCTTGAGGTGATCGCGCGACAACAGCCGCCCCATGTTCTGGAACAGGAACAGGGCCAGGTCGTACTCGCGGTTCTTGAGCTCCACCGGCACGCCGTCGATCTGCAGCGACCGGCTCTCCGGCAGAAAGCGGTAACGCCCGAACTCCAGCGCACCCCCCGTGGTGTCCGGGTAGGCCCGCCGCAGCAGGGCGGACACCCGGGCGTTGAGTTCACCGATGCGCACCGGCTTGACCATGAAGTCGTCGGCCCCGCTGCCCAGGCCCTCGACGATGTCGCGCTCTTCCTGGCGGTTCGTAACGAACAGGATGGGCATCTGCGTGCCCACGGTCTCGCGCACCCAGCGCACGACTTCGGGCCCCGTGGTGTCCGGCAGGTGCCAGTCCACGATCAGCAGGTCGAAGGTCTCGCGGCGCATCTCGCGCTGAAGTGATGCGCCATTGAGATAGGTATGGCAGACATGCCCCATGGCTTCTGTGGCCTGCTTGATCAGATCCAGCTGAAGCGCATCGTCGTCCAACGCGGCTATGCGCATGGTCGTCTCCCGTCCAAAAAACAAACCAAAAAATGTTGAGGGAATCTTGGTTTTCCCAGTCCGATGGCGATTATGGTTGCGCGCCAAAATTTGACGCTTGTTAACAATGGCGTTGCCATTAGACGTTTATGGATTCTAAGGCGCCTCGCTCATCGCCAGCGCAGCCAGCGCTGCCACCACGTCCGCGTCGCCCACACCCTCGCCCAGCGTGACCTGCCCCGCCAGCGCCGCTAGCCCGTCGCGCTGCAGCCGGGCGATGGCCTGGCCCGCGTCCTTGGGCGCGCTGAAAGCCGTGCTTTGCAGCAGCAGGCGGCCATTGGCGGCCACGAACTTGAAGTAGAACTGGCCGTCCGCCTCGCGGTACTGTTTGAAGCTGGGCAGCGCCGCCTTGGCCCCCTTCGCGGCCTTCTGCGGCGCGGCGCCTTGCGCCAGGCTGCGCAGGCCCACGGCGGCGCGCAGCTCGCGGATGAAGGGGGTTGCCAGCGTGCGGGCGCGCTCGGCGCCCGCCAGCAGGGTCTGCTCGATGCGGGCGGGGTGGTGGATCAGCTCCTCGTACCGGGCGCGCAGGGGCGCGATCACGCTGTCCACGCGCTCGAACAGCAGTTGCTTGGCGTCGCCCCAGGCGATGCCGTCGGCATATGCCTTGCGCAGCGCCTCGGTCTCGTCGGGCGTGGCAAACGCCTGGTAGATCTGGAACAGCGCGGAGCCCTCGGTCTCCTTGGCCTCGCCGGGCGCGCGGGAGTCGGTCAGGATGCCGCCGATGAGCTTCTTCAACTGCTCGCGGCTGCTGAACAGCGGGATGGTGTTGTCGTAGCTCTTGCTCATCTTGCGGCCGTCCAGGCCGGGCAGGGTGGCCACGTGCTCGTCCACGGTCGCCTCGGGCAGCACGAAGTGCTCGCCGTACAGGTGGTTGAAGCTCGCGGCCATGTCGCGCGCCATCTCGATGTGCTGGATCTGGTCGCGGCCCACGGGCACCTTGTGGGCCTTGAACATGAGGATGTCCGCGCCCATGAGCACGGGGTACATGAACAGGCCCGCGGTCACGCCGTCGTCCTGCTCGCGGCCCGCGGCGGCGTTCTTGTCCTGCGCGGCCTTGTAGGCGTGGGCGCGGTTGAGCAGGCCCTTGCCGGTCACGCAGGTCAGCAGCCAGGTCAGCTCCGGGATCTCGGGAATGTCGGACTGGCGGTAGAAGGTGACGTGCTCCGGGTCCAGCCCCGCCGCCAGCCAGCTCGCGGCGATCTCCAGCGTGGAGCGCTGGATGCGCAGCGGGTCTTCGCACTTGATGAGCGCGTGGTAGTCGGCCAGAAAGTAAAAATTCTCGGTGCCCGCGCGCTGGCTGGCTGCGACGGTGGGGCGGATGGCGCCGACGTAGTTGCCCAGGTGGGGCGTGCCCGTGGTGGTGATGCCGGTGAGATAGCGGGTAGTTGCCATTTTTTATCGGAGCAAGGCGGTGAGAGGGGTCAGCAGCAGGTGGATGGCGCCGTAGCCGAACTGCATCAGCGGGCGCAGCCACAGCGTGCCCACGATGCCCGCGATGACCAGGCCCATGACGATGAAGAAGCCCCAGGGCTCGATGCGCGAGACGGCGTGCGCGGCCTTCCAGGGCAGCAGGCCCACCAGGATGCGCCCGCCATCGAGCGGCGGCAGCGGGAACAGGTTGAAGGCCCACATCACCAGGTTGACGAGCACGCCCGCGCGCGCCATCTCCACGAAGAAACGCTCCTCGACGCCCAGCCCGACGAGCGCCACCAGCAGCACCGCCCAGCCGACGGCCTGGATGAAGTTGGACGCAGGCCCCGCCAGCGCCACCCACACCATGTCGCGCTTGGGGTTGCGCA
The DNA here is from genome assembly GCF_047607405.1 of Acidovorax sp. Classification (GTDB taxonomy): domain Bacteria; phylum Pseudomonadota; class Gammaproteobacteria; order Burkholderiales; family Burkholderiaceae_C; genus Acidovorax. Next base: position 14,003 of record NZ_JASGDA010000093.1, read on the forward strand.
GGTGGCCGAAGTTGACCGGCACCGGCTTGGCGTAGCCGAACAAAAAGGCCCCCGAGGTGGCGAAGTACAGCAGCAGCGGCATCAGGATGGTGCCGACCGGGTCGATGTGCTTGAGCGGGTTGAGGGTGACGCGCCCCATCATGTACGCGGTGTTATCGCCAAAGTGGCGCGCCGCGTAGCCATGGGCTGCCTCGTGTACGGTGATGGCGAACAGCACCGGCAGGGCGTAGATCAGAACGGTTTGGATGAGGTTTTCCACGGGGGGGATTGTCTCAGATCGTCAACACGCTCTGTACTATGAAAATAATAGCTGCTCGCGCTTATGCATAAAGCGCTGGAGGCCGATTTGGCTTGAAAATCAAAGCCCCAGCGCCTGCACGCTGCCGCGCCCCTCGCGCAGCACCGCTGGGTCGCCGCCGGTGCCCATGGGCGTCAGGTCCACCACGGTGGTGGGCTCGCTGGGGCAGGGGCCTGCGTCCACGATGGCGTCCAGCAGCTTCTCGTAGCGCTCGCGGATGTCTTCAGGGTCGTTCAACGGCTCGCTCTCGCCCGCCGGTATCAGCGTGGTGGCCAAGAGCGGCGCGCCGTGCAGCTCCAGCAGCAGTTGCAGCCCCTTGCGGTCGGGCACGCGCAGGCCGATGGTCTTGCGCGAGGGGTGGCTCACGCGGCGCGGCACTTCCTTGGTGGCCTCCAGGATGAAGGTGTACGGCCCCGGCGTGGCCTGCTTGAGCAGGCGGTACTGGCGGTTGTCCACGCGGGCGTAGTTGGCCAGCTCCGACAGGTCGCGGCACAGCAGCGTGAGGTGGTGTTTCTCGTCCACCTGGCGGATGCGGCGCAGGCGGTCCACGGCGTCCTTGTCGTCCAGGTGGCAGACCAGGGCGTAGCTCGAATCGGTGGGCACGGCCACGATGCCGCCCTTTTGCAGCAGCATGGCGGCCTGCTTGAGCAGGCGGGGCTGGGGGTTGTCGGGGTGGGCTTCGAAGTACTGGGCCATGTCAGGGGGTCACGATGCGATCCGCCAGCAGGCTCCACACCGGCGTGAGCTGGCCGGGCAGCGGGGGCAGGGTGCCCAGGTCGGTGTGCGATTCGTCGGGGCTGTGAAAGTCGCTGCCGCGCGACGCGGCCAGGCCAAATTCAAGCGCCATGTCGGCATACACCGGGTATTCGGCGGGCGTGTGGCTGCCGGTCACCACTTCGACGCCGCGCCCGCCGTGCTGCTTGAACTCGGAGAACAACGCGTATTCCACGGTGGCGCCGAACTTGTAGCGCGCCGGGTGGGCGATGACGGCCATGCCGCCCGCCTGCGTGATCCAGCGCACGGCGTTGCCCAGCGTGGCCCAGCGGTGCGGCACGAAGCCGGGCTTGCCCTCGGTGAGAAAGCGGCGGAAGACCTCGGGCGTGTCCTTGCACACACCCGTCTCCACCAGAAAGCGCGCAAAGTGCGTGCGCGAGATCAGCTCCGGGTTGCCCACGAACTTCAGCGCACCTTCGTAGGCGCCGTGGATGCCCACTTGCGCGAGCTGATCGGCCATCTCCCGCGCCCGCTCGCCGCGCCCGCCGCGCGTGGCGGCCAGGCCCTGGGCCAGCGCCGCGTCGTCGGGGTCGAACCCCAGGCCGACGATGTGGACGGTGGTGTCGGCAAAGGTGACGGAGATCTCCACCCCCGTGAGGTAGGCCATGCCCTCTGCGCGGGCCGCCGCCATGGCGCGGTGCTGGCCGCCGATCTCGTCGTGGTCGGTCAGCGCCCACAACTGCACGCCGTTGGCCTTGGCGCGCGCGGCCAGCTGCTCGGGCGTGAGCGTGCCGTCGGATACCACGGAGTGGCAGTGCAGGTCGGCGTTCAGGGTGTGGGTCACGGCGCAATTTTACGGCGGCGGCCCGAATGCCATGTTGCCGCCGTGGGATGCAAAATACTGCATGCTCTCGCGCTCAAAAAAAGAAGGAACTGTCATGCGTTTGGATGATTTGCGTGTTTCCACCAAGCTGTGGGCGGTGATCGCGGGCCTGCTGCTGGCGTCGGCCATCACTGCCGGGCTTTTGCAGAACCGGCTGGCCACGGCGCTGGCGGACGGGATCGCCGCAGTGTCGGAGATCGACGGTCGCATCGCCACCGTGGTGCGCTGGCGCGGCTCCACCGAGACGGGCATCGCCATGCTGGCGAGCACCGGCACCACCGACGAGGCGCTGGCCAAGTATTTCGACGGCCTGCTGCGCGACGTGATCGCACGCAACGTCGAGATCCAGGCCCGCATCGAGAAGGAAACCGTCCACCCCGACGAAAAGCGGGCGCTGGAGAAACTGCTGGTGGTGCGCCGCGAGATGAACGAGGCCACCACCAAGGTGCGCGAGATCAAGGCCAGCGGCGACGGCGAGGCGCTGCGCGCCTACACCGCCGAGCGCGTGAACCCGCTGGGCGCGCGCTACCTGGGCGTGCAGGACGAATTCATCGCCGCGCTGGAGCAGCGGCGCGACGCGGTGCGCCAGGAGGTCGTCCAGACGCGCCTGCGCTATGCCCTGGTGGCCATCGTGGTGCTGCTGGCAATCGCCGTGGTGGGCCTGCTGCTGGCGTGGCGGCTGGTGCGCTCCATCACCCGGCCGCTGGACGAGGCCGTGGCCGTGACGGACGCCATCGCGGCGGGCGACCTTACGCGCGACATCCAGTCCACCCGCAAGGACGAGTTCGGCCACATGCTGCGCTCGCTCGCGGCCATGACGGCGCGCCTGCGCGGGCTGGTGGGCGAGGTGCGCACGGGGGTGGACGCGGTGTCCACGGCATCGGTGCAGATCGCCAACGGCAACCACGACCTGTCGGTGCGCACCGAGCAGACGGCCTCGAATCTGCAGGAAACGGCGGCCAGCATGGAGCAGCTCACCGCCACCGTCAGCCAGTCGGCCGACACCGCGCGCCAGGCCAACCAGCTTGCCGGCACCGCCGCCCAGGCCGCCGCGCGCGGCGGCGAGGTGGTGGGCCAGGTGGTCCAGAGCATGCAGCAGATCACCGACAGCAGCCGCAAGATCAGCGACATCATCGGCGTGATCGACTCCATTGCCTTCCAGACCAACATCCTCGCGCTCAACGCCGCCGTCGAGGCCGCCCGCGCGGGCGAGCAGGGCCGGGGCTTCGCCGTGGTGGCCAGCGAGGTGCGCAGCCTCGCGGGCCGCTCTGCCGAGGCCGCCAAGGAGATCAAGGCGCTGATCGGCAAGTCGGTGGAGAACGTGGAGACGGGCTCCGCCCAGGTCGCCCACGCGGGGCAGAGCATGGAAGAAATCGTTGCCAGCGTGCGCCGCGTGAGCGACCTGATCGGCGAGATCAGCGCATCCTCGACCGAGCAGCGCGACGGCATCGCCCAGGTCAACCAGGCCGTGACGCACCTGGACCAGATGACGCAGCAGAACGCGGCGCTGGTCGAGGAGTCCACGGCGGCGGCGGCCTCCATGCGCGACCAGGCGCAGCGGTTGGCCGAGGTGGTGTCGGTGTTCAACGTGGGCGCCGTGGCGACGCGCGCGCCCGCCGCGCCCAAGCCTGCGCCCCGGTCCGCCCCCGC
>NZ_JASGDA010000094.1:0-11627 GCF_047607405.1 Acidovorax sp.
CCTGCCGCGTGGCCGGGCCGCGCGCGGCGGCCAGGCCCGCGTCCAGCTCGGCGCCCAGCAGGTGCAACTGGCGCCAGGCGCGCGCATGGTCGGGGTGGGCGGCCAGCCAGCATTGCAGGGCGTCGGCATCGACGCCGCTGTCGTCGTTGCCCATGCGCAGCTGCCAGGCGATGGCTTCGTCGAGCACGCGCGCGTGTACCGGCGCGTCGTCCAGCGCGGCGGCGGTCATGCGGCCTCGCCGAAGCGCAGGCGGTAGGCATGCCGCAGGGCGCCCGCCAGGTACTGCCGCACGCGCGGCACCGACACGTGCAACTGCTCGGCGATCTCGGCATGCGTGAGGCCGTCGAGGCGGCTCATCAGCCACGCGGCGCGCGTCTTGGGCGTCAGGCCCTGCAGCACCGCATCGACGGCCTGCAGCATCTGCACGGCGGCCAGGCGCTCCTCGGGCGACGGCTGCAGCGCCTGGGGCTGGTGCGCCAGGTCTTCGAGGTAGGCCCGCTCCAGCGCGCCGCGCCGCCAGAAGTCCACCAGCAGCCCCTGCGCGACGGTCGTCAGGTAGGCGCGCGGCTCGCGCAGCACCTCGGGCGCCAGCGACTGCGCGGGCCGCCCGAGCAGGCGCGCGAAGGTGTCCTGCGCCAGGTCGGCCGCGTCGTCCCCGCAGCCCAGCCGCCGCCGCAGCCAGGCTTGCAGCCAGCCGTGGTGGTCGCTGTAGAGCGCGTGCAGGGGGTGGGCGGACATGCTCGTCGATGATTTTGAGAATGATTCGCGATTATAGAAGACCGCCCGCATCCAGCATGACTTTTACAATGGCGGCCATGACCCTCCGCACCCCGTACGAAGACTTCATGCGCCACGTGTTCGAGCACGGCGCCGCCAAGGGCGACCGCACCGGCACCGGCACGCGCAGCGTGTTCGGCCACCAGATGCGCTTCGATCTGAACGAGGGCTTCCCGCTGGTCACCACCAAGAAGGTGCATCTGAAGTCCATCATCCTGGAGCTGCTGTGGTTCCTGCGCGGCAGCGGCAACGCGCGCTGGCTGCAGGAGCGCGGCGTGACCATCTGGGACGAATGGGCGCGCGAGGACGGCGACCTGGGCCCCGTCTACGGCGTGCAGTGGCGCAGCTGGCCCACACCGGGCGGCGGCCACATCGACCAGATCGCGCAGGTGATCGACACGCTCAAGACCAACCCCGACAGCCGCCGCATCATCGTGAGCGCCTGGAACGTGGCCGAGCTGGACAAGATGGCCCTCATGCCCTGCCATGCGTTCTTCCAGTTCTACGTGGCGGACGGCAAACTGAGCTGCCAGCTCTACCAGCGCAGCGCCGACATCTTCCTGGGCGTACCGTTCAACATTGCGTCCTACGCGCTGCTCACGCACATGGTGGCGCAGCAGTGCGACCTTCAGGTGGGCGACTTCATCTGGACGGGCGGCGACTGCCACATCTACAGCAACCACTTCGAGCAGGTGCAGACGCAACTGGCGCGCACGCCCTACCCCAGCCCTACCCTGCACATCAAGCGCCGCCCGCCGAGCATCTTCGATTACGAGTACGAGGATTTCGAGGTGCGGGGGTATGAGCACCACCCTGCCATCAAGGCGCCCGTGGCGGTATGAACATCCACCTGATCTACGCCCGCGCCGCCAACGGCGTGATCGGCAAGGACGGCGCCATGCCCTGGCACCTGCCGCAAGACCTGGCGCACTTCAAGGCACTCACAGAGGGCCACCCAGTCATCATGGGCCGCAAGACCTGGGACTCATTGCCCGCCCGCTTTCGCCCGCTGCCGGGGCGGGTCAACATCGTCGTCACGCGCCAGGCGGATTGGATCGAAAACGGGGCCCAGCGCGCATCCAGCCTGCATGATGCGCTATCAATAGCAGAGCAAACGGATACTACGGCCTGGATCATCGGCGGCGCGCAGATCTACGCCCAGGCCCTGCCCTTGGCCACACGGGTGGAAGTCACCGAGATCGGGCGTGATTTCGAGGGCGATGCCCATGCCCCCGAGCTGGGGCGCGAATGGATGGAAACCGCGCGCAGCAGCCACGTTGGCGCGGGCGGGCTGCCCTACAGCTTCGTCACCTACGTGCGGCGCGGGTGACGGGGCTGGCGCCTTGCAGTTTATGAGTCAAATTGTCCTCCAGCGCTTATCCATCAAGCGCTGGCAGCTATCAATTCAATAGCTATCGCGTTGTCAGGCGGGCTGTGGCACCGCGTCGCGTTCGCGCAGCCACAGCACCAGCCCGCACACCAGCACCACCGCCTGCGTGCCGATCAGCATGCCGAAGCCTGCAAAGAACCCGCCGCCGGACGAACGCGAAGTCCAGCCGATCACCGCGCCCATGATGGCCGGCATGAAGCCCGCCACCAGGCTGCCCGCGCCGTTGACCACGCCGTAGGCGCTGGCCACGTGCTCGGGCCGCGCGCAGTGCTGCACGGTGCTGGGGATGGCCGGGCTCATCAGGCCCCAGCAGAAGTTGGCGGCGATCAGGCAATAGGCCGCCGCATAGCGGTCCTGCATGTGAATCGCCAGCCACACCGCCAGCGCCACGCCCAGGCTGCCGCCGACGAAGATCAGCGGCACGTTGCGGCGCGGGATGCGGTCGATGATCACGCCGCCGACGAACACCGCCGCCACGCTGGCGTACTGCGGCAGCGAGGCCAGCCAGCCCATCTCGCGCAGCGAGAAGCCGCGCGACTCCTTCAGGTAGGCCGGCAGCCAGTTGCTGCTGCCCCACAGGTACGACAGAAAGGCGGCCGTGAGCACCGTGACCAGCACCAGGTAGCGCGTGTGCATGGCGCCGCGCACGATCTGGCTGACCTGCCCCACCGCGTCGCCCAGCGACTGGGGCTTGGGCAGGCCCGTCTCCACCTTCGGCATGCGCACGAAGGCCAGCACCAGCGGGATGCCCAGCGCGATGTTGATGAGGCCCAGCACGTGGAAGGAGGTCTCCCAGTCATGCCCCGCCACCAGGTAGCCGACGAAGGGGTAGCCCACGGCCAGCCCCAGCCCGGTGCCCATGTTGACCAGCGAGTTGGGCTTGCCGTTCTCGCGGCTCTCGAAATGCGCCTTGATGTAGCTGCCCGCCAGCGAGAACAGCGGCCCCTCGGACACCCCCAGCAGGATGCGCGAGGCCAGCAGCAGCCCGTAGCTGCTCATCGTGGGCGACAGGAAGGTGACCACGCCCCACAGCACCAGCCCGCCGATCAGGCTGCGCCGCACGCCGAACAGCGCCGCGCAGAAGGGCGTGAGCACGAAGGAAGACACGCCATAGCCCACCATGAAGGCAGTGGCCAGCAGGCCCTGGCGCGTGCGGTCGTCGGGCGTGAGGCCGATGTGCGACAGGAAGTCCCGGTCGGTGATCAGGACGGAAATATTGATCCGATCGACGTAGGAGATGGCAACGATCACGAACAGCGTGATCACGCCCCACCAGCGCAGTGAACGTGGGTCTTTCATGGTGCGGCCTCCGGGGCGTGGGCGGTTTGGAGCGGGCGGCTCAGAAGAAGTGGCGCACGCCGACTTCGTAGCCGGTGGATCTGCCGCCCAGCGAGCCGACAGGCGCCGTCAGCCCCTGTGCGCTGATGACGCGCTGCGCGCCGTCCTTGTTGTTCACCCGTGCGTAGGCCGTGTACAGCTGGGTGCGCTTGGACAGGTTGTAGCCGTAGCCGATGGCGTACTTGCGCCAGTCGGCATTGCTGCCGCCCGTGTCGTAGCGGGCCACCGAGGCGCGGATCTCGCCCGCGCCCACCGGCACCTTGGCGCCCAGCTGCAGGCCGCGCACCTCCAGGTCGCCGCGCTTGTGGCTGGCCCACAGCAGCATGGGCTGGACGACGCCGAAGTCGTAGCTCAGGCCGACGTTGCGAAAGCGCTGATCCTGCGCCGACGTGGCGCCCGTCAGCTTGGCGGCCGACGCCGAGGCGTGCAGCGGGCCGCTGCGGTAGCCCAGGCGCACGCCGTCGTACCTGCCGCCCGTCGCCGGTTCGCTGCTCAACTGTTCGCTGAAGGCATGCTGCACCTGGCCGTAGAAGCCCCCAAGATTGGACGGCGTGAAATAGCTGACCGCATTGCTGATCTGGATGGTGGGCGCGCCGTTCAGCAGGAAGGCATTGGTGCCGCCCACGCCGTTGGTCAGGAAGGGATCGAAGATCAGCGTGTTGAGGAAGGTGGCCGAGTCATCGCGGCCCAGGCGCAGTTCGCCCCAGCGGGTGTCCGTCAGGCTGACGGTGGCGCGGCGGTTGAAGCCGGAAGTGCTGAGGAGACCCGTATCGGGCGCAAGGCCCGTTTCCAGCCAGAAGCCGGCCGACAGCCCGCCGCCCAGGTCTTCCACTCCGCGGAAACCGAGGCGGCTGATGTTGGCGCCGCTGTGCGACAGGCCGGTGTACGAGCCGCCGCTGGCCGCAACGTGGGTGATGCCGAGATCGACGGTACCGAAGAGGGTGACCGAGGACTGCGCGTGGGCGCCTGCGGCGGTAGCGGCCAGCACTGCGGCTGCCAGAGCGTGGGTAGCGGGATGGTTCTTCATGGCTATGCCTTTGGGACTGAAAAAGAGAGGGGATGGCGCCGCGCTAGATGTCGAGCACCAGCTTCTTGCCCGTGCAGCGCGAGACGCAGATCATCATGGTCTTGCCCGACTGGCGTTCTATCTTGGTCAGGATGCCGTCGTGGTGGTCCAGCTCGCCGTCGAAGCCGAGCACCGCCGTCTCGCAAGCGCCGCACACGCCTTCCTTGCAGCTGTGGTCGGGGTTCAGACCGGCGTCGATGAGGGCGTCCAGAACCGACTTGCCGGCGGGCACGTCCACCGTCTTGCCGGACTTCTCGCACACCACCTCGAAGCCGTGCTTGTCGCTGGCGGACTCGACCACCACCGCCGCGAAGCGCTCGATGTGGGCGTTGGCGTAGCCGAGCTGCTCGCAGGTCTTTTCGAAGGCGTCGAGCATGGGCGTGGGGCCGCAGCAGTAGTAATGGCTGTCGGCGCCGCGCCCGGCCAGCAGCTTGGCGAGGTCGGGCGGCGCGCCCTGTTTGTCGTCGAAGTGCCAGGTGATGGAGGCCGTTTTGCCCGCCAGCGCCTCAATGCCCTCGATGAAAGCGGCCTCCTTGCGGGTGCGCGCGCAGTACACCACCTCCACCGGTCGGCCCAGGGCCGTGAGGCGCTGCAGCATGCAGTAGATCGGGGTCACGCCGATGCCGCCGGAGACCAGCACGCTGCGGGGCGCGTCCTCGTGCAGCGGGAAGTTGTTGCGCGGCGCGGAGATGTCGATCACCTGCCCCACGCGCAGCTGCTGGTGAACGTAGCGCGAGCCGCCACGGCTCTTCTTGTCGTGCAGCACGCCCACCACGTAGCGGCCACTGTCGCTGGAAGGGTTGCACAGCGAGTAGCTGCGCACCAGGCCGTTGGACAGGTGCAGGTCGATGTGCGAGCCGGCCTCGAAGGGCGGGAATTCCACGCCAGCGGCAGCCGGGCGGAATTCAACGCTGACGATGCCGTCGGCCTCGTATCGCATGGTGTGGACCAGGGCCTTGAGCGTGGGGGCTGACATGGCGGGAAACCTCGTGTGGTTCGTATGCTGGAGATCAGGCGGTCGCCGCTGCCTGCTTCTCGACCTGCGCCTGCGCCTGGCCGCGCAGATAGCGGCGCAGGCGCACGATGCCCAGGTCGTGCTGGTACAGGTTCTCGTGCTGGTTGGCATCCTGCGGCATCTGCTCTAGCACCACGCGGTCCTGCTCCAGCACGTGCCAGTGGCGCGCCTCCAGCCGGTTGCGGTAGAGGAAGCGCCAGGTGTCGCGCTGCCAGCCCGGCGCCAGCTTGCGCACGCGCCAGAAGAACACGGCCGACAACTGCGGCGAGATGGGCGTCACCATGCCGATGATGATGAAGTTGCCGCCGGGGCCGCCGGTCTTCGGGTAGGGAATCTCCAGGCGCATCCAGTGGATGCCGGTATCGGCGAACTCGGTCCAGTCGAAGTTGACGTTGCGCTGGCCCTCTTTCTCGAACACGAAGCCGGTGTCGGTCGGGCGCACGGCGAACTTGGCCGTGCTGTCGCCCTCGGCCATGGAGTGCGACTGCTTGTGCAGGAAGGTGCCGTGCATGGGGTCCATCACGTTGTCCAGCGCGTAGCGGTAGTCGCACTTCCACTCGGTGTAGCAGAGGAAGGACGAATAGGTGCCATCCTGGGTCAGCTCATCGGGCAGCACCAGCGGCGGCGGCTCGTCCACCGGCGCGCTGGCGTTGTAGATGAATATCACGCCAGCGACCTCACGCACGTGGAAGCTGCGCGTGGCCTTCTGCCCTTCGAGCTTGCAGCCGGGGCTGCCCGGCACGTTGACGACGACGCCGTCGTGGCGCACTTCCACACCGTGGTACGGGCAGGACAGGCGGTCGCCCATGGTCACGCCCTGCGACAGCGGCGCGCCACGGTGCGGGCAGCGGTCTTCCAGCGCATGCACCTGGCCTGCGGTGTCGCGCCACAAGGCCAGCTTGTAGCCAAAGCGCTGCAGGCTGACGGGCCGCTCGTTGACAAAGCCGGAGGGGCACACGGCGTGCCAGAGGTCCTGCAGGCCGGTTTCCAGGCGTTGATCGACCGGATCGATTCGTGGGGTGCTCATAGTGGTTCTCCTGGAGGAAGGGAGTGCGAAGGACTCAGCGGCTCAGGGCCGCCATCTCGGCGCCGTAGTTCTCTTCGGTCCACGGCTGGCCTGCGCGGGTCGTCATGCCCTGGCGGTTGAGGCTCTCGACCAGGCCGGCAAGGTCGTGAATGCCCGCTGCAAAGCTGCGCTCGATGGCATCGCCCAGCAGGTCTTCGTAGTTGGTGGGCGGGCGGTACTGCGCCTGCCGGGGTTGCAGATAGCGGTCTGCGGCCAGGCTCGGCGGCGCCGTCGGGCTGCTCACCCCCACCACCTGGATCAATTGCATGATTCGTTCGGCCATGGAAGAACTCCTGCGGTTACGTGTCAAAGAAAATGCGAACTACTCGGCCTTGATGCCGCGCGACTTGATGACGCCAGCCCACACGGCCGTCTCGTCCTTCATCGCCTTGGCAAAGGCAGCTGGCGTCATGGTCGCCTGCACCATGCCCTGCCCCTGGAGCTTGGCCTGGATCTCCGGCTGTGCCAGGATGGCCGCAGCGTCGCGGGCCAGTTGTTCGGCCACCGCAGGCGGCGTGCCCGCTGGCGCCAGCACGCCGTACCAGGAGGTCACGTTGACACCCTGGATGCCCTGCTCCGCCAGCGTGGGAATGTTGGGCGCCACCGGGGTGCGTTGCGCCTCGGTGATGCCCAACGCCACCAGCTTGCCGTTCTGGATGAAGGGCAGCGCGGCCGGCAGGTTGGTGAACATCAGCGGCACCACGCCGCCCAGCACGTCGTTGAGTGCGGGCGGCGTGCCCTTGTAGGCCACGTGCAGCATGTCCACACCGGCCTGCTGCTTGAACAGCTCGCCAGCCAGATGCAATCCGCTGCCGATGCCGGGCGAGGCGTACGACAGCGTGCCCGGCTTGGCCTTGGCCTGCGCCACCAGGTCCTTGGCGCTCTTGATGCCACTGGCGGGCGAGGCCACCAGCACGTTGGGCGCCTTGGCCAGCATGGTCACGGGCACGAAGTCCTTCTCGATGTCGAAGGGGAACTTCGGCATCAGCGTGGGGTTGATGGTGAGGTTGCCCGCTGGCACCACCAGCAGGGTATGACCGTCGCCCTTGGCGCGCTTGACTTTCTCGATGCCGATGTTGCCTGCGGCCCCGATGGCGTTCTCCACCACGGCTGGCTGCCCGTAGCGTTTGGCCAGGCCGTCGCCCAGCACGCGGGCCAGCATGTCCACCGGGCCGCCCGGCGGGAAGGGCGAGACGATGGTGAAGCGCTCAGCCGAGAGCTGTTTGGCCACGTCGGCGGCGCCCTGCGCCAGTGCGACGGGCAGGGCCAGCGCGGCGAGCGTGGCGGCGAGGAAGGAATTGCGCAGCATGGAGATGGAGGAGATCATTTTTTTTCAGTCAGAAACTTGCCGCCGGCCTCGGCGCCCCTTTGGCGGCGGGTGTGGCCGTCCAGGCCGCCGTCCACGGCCCATTCGGCGAACACCGTGGGGCCGGGCTCGAAGTCGCGCGGCTGCCAGTCGGCGGTCAGCTCGTCCTCGTCGGCGTAGTACTCGATCAGCCCGCCGGCCGGGTTCTTGAAGTACCAGAAGTAGGCCGAGGACACGGGGTGGCGGCCCGGGCCGAGCTGGGTTTCCCAGCCGCAGCGCGAGAAGTGCAGGCCGCCGCCGAAGACTTCGTGGATGTCGCGCACGGTAAAGGCCACGTGGTTGATGCCGCGCTTGCCCGTGGGCAGTTGCAGCAGGAACAGGTCGTGGTGGCCGCCCTTGGGCGCGCAGCGCATGAAAGCGCCGCGATTCGGATAGCGGTCGGACGAGACGAAGCCCAGGCGGCTGGCATAGAAGGCCTCCACCGCCTTCACGTCGGCTACGAAGAAGACGACGTGGCCCACCTCGATGGGCGTGGCACGCTCATAGACCGGCGCGGGGGCATTCACGCGGGGCCGGTCGCTCCAGGTATTCATCTGTGCGCTGCGGACTTCGGGCACGGCATGCTTGCGCGTGACCTGCAGGCGCACCGCCAGGCCATTGGGGTCGGTGCAGCCGATGCGGCGCGCGCCATCCACCACCACGTCCATGAAACCGGGATCGTTGCGGATGGCATCGGCATAGCGGCCCAGGTCGGCTTCGGTTTCCACGCCCCACACCACTTCACGCAACGTCGGGCCTTCTTCGATGGCAGTCGGCAGGCCGGGCTTGTCCATGGCGGCCACGATCACGCGGCAGCCGTTGAGGCACTCGAAGACGAGCTCGTCGGCGCTTTCGCTGGCCAGGGACAGGCCCCAGTCCTGGAAGAAGCGGCGCGCGAGCAGCAGGTCGTCGGTGCCGTAGGTGATCTGGTCGATGCCGAGAACGCTCATGTCCGTCGCTCCGTTCAGTTGGCCCAGGGAATGGGCTGCTCGTTCGTGCCCCAGTACATGCTCTTTTGCTCCATGTACTGGAAGATGCCCTCGCGCCCCTTCTCGCGGCCCAGGCCCGAGTCGCGCCAGCCGCCGAAGGGCGTGGAGACGGAGAACTGCTTGTAGGTGTTGACCCACACGGTGCCGGCCTGCACGGCGCGGCCAAGCTTCCAGGCGCGCTTGAAGTCGCGGCTCCACACACCCGCGGCCAGCGCGTAGACGCTGTCGTTGGCCTGCGCGATCAGCTCCTCCTCGGTGTCGAAGGGCATCGCCACCAGCACCGGGCCGAAGATTTCTTCCTGCGTGATGCGGGCGTTGTTGGTCAGCCCTTCGAGGATGGTCGGCGTGTAGAAGTAGCCCTTGTCGAACCCGGCGCCGTGCGGACGCACGCCGCCGGTGCGGATGCGACCGCCCTCATCCACACCGAGCTGCACGTAGCGCTCGATGCCCTCGCGGTGCTTGGCGGTGATCAGCGGCCCCATCTGGGTGCGCTCGCTCGCCGGGTCGCCCACACGCAGGTTCTTGGCCGCCTCGGCCACGCGCGTGACGAACTCGTCGTAGATGCTGCGCGCCACGAACAGGCGCGAGCCCGCGATGCACGACTCGCCCGAGCTGCTGAAGATGCCGTAGAGCACGCCGTTGACGGCGTGGTCGAGGTCGGCGTCTTCCAGCACCATGGTGGGCGACTTGCCGCCCAGCTCCAGCGAGACCGGCATCATCTTGTCGGCCGCGATGTGGGCGATGTGCTTGCCGGTGGTGGTGCCGCCGGTGAAAGAGACGCGCTTGACCAGCGGGTGCTTGGTGATGGCATCGCCGATCACCGAGCCCTTGCCCGGCAGCACGCTGACGATGCCCTTGGGCACGCCGGCCTCTTCGCAGATCTTCGCCAGTTCCAGCGCCATCAGCGGCGTGACCTCGGCGGGCTTGACCACCACCGCGTTGCCGGCGGCCAGCGCGGGCGCCAGCTTCTGCGCCTCGCTGGCGATGGGCGAGTTCCACGGCGTGATCGCGGCCACCACGCCCATGGGCTCATGCACGCTCATGGTCACGTAGGCGCCGCGCGACGGCGTGATGGTGTCTTCCAGCGTCTCCAGCGCGGCGGCGAAGAACTGGAAGGTGCCAGCGGCGCTGGCCACCAGCCCACGCGTCTCGTTGATCGGCTTGCCGTTGTCCAGGCGCTGTTTCTGCGCCAGTTCCTCGCCGCGTTCGCGGATGAGGGCGGCCACGCGGTGCAGCACGGCCGCGCGCAGGTGCGGCAGCATCTGCGCCCAGCCGCTGGTGCGGAAGGCGTGGTCGGCGCGGGCGATGGCCTCTTCCACGTCGGCCAGGCTCGCGGCCTTCACGCGCGCAATGGGCTCTCCGGTGGCGGGGTACAGGCTTTCGTACACGTCGCCGCCGCCGAGGCGCCATTCGCCGGCCACGTTGATGGGAAGCAGTTCAAGCTGGGACATCGTGGGTTCTCTTGGTTGGATGGATCAGATGACGAGCGGCGCGACACGGCCACGCAAGGCCCGTGCCGCGCTGTAGACCGTCAGCGCCGAAGTCTTGGGATTGGCGGCCAGCGCCTGGTTGCGCATGGTCAGCTCGAAGCGGCCAAAGGCGCCAGCCGCCTCGACCTGGTGTACGTTCTCGCTCACGCCGGGGTCGGCGATCAGGCGCACCGTGGTGCGGTCCAGCCCCAGGCCGGCCAGCGAGACGGTGGCCGCCACGTTGGCGTTCTTGGGATACAAGCGCGCGGCCTCGCGCGCGCTGCCCTCGAAGATCACCGTCTCGGCCGCCAGCCCCGCCAGGTCGCGGCCTTCCTCGGCGGGCGTTCCGGTCCAGGCGTGGGGCGGCTTGCGGCCGGTGTAGCGCACCGTCTCCAGCCCGCCGATGCGCGCGGCGGCCAGCGCGTCGATGGCGCCGATGGCGCCCGCGATCAGTTGGGCTTGCGTGCCGCCTTCGCGCGCGGCGGCCTCCAGTTGCTCTGGCAAGCCCGGCGCCGACAGCGCACCCACCGAGGCCACGATGGCCGGCACGCCGCGCCGCAGGGCGGGCAGCACGTGCTGCTCGATGGCCGCGTGACCCGCAGCCTCGATCACCAGGTCGATGCCTTCGGCGGGCACGGCCTGCGCCACCTGCGCGCCAGGCGCCAGGCGCTGCGCCACGGCCTGCGCGGCAGCCGCGCCCTCGGCGGGCACGACGATGGCGGCAGCCTGAAGGCCCGCATCGTCCTTCACCAGTTCCAGCAGCGCGGTGCCGATGGCGCCGCAGCCGATCAGGGCGAATCGCACGGTCATGTCGTCCTCACGCAGCCGGGGTGGCGGGCACCTGGTCGAGCTTGTTGACCGGCGGGCCGGAGAAGGCCGTCTTGAAGCTTCCGATGGCGCGCATGTCGATCTCCAGCAGGAAGGGGCCTTTCTTCGCCATCGCTGCGTCCAGCACGCCGGGCAGCGCGTCCAGGCTCTGCACGCGGGCGTGCGGCAGCTTGATCGAGGCGCAGAGCTGCGCATAGTCCGGCGTGTGCAGTTCCACGTAGCAGCGGCGGCCGCCGTAGGACGCATCCTGGATGTTCTGGATCACGCCGTAGCGCTGGTCGTTCATCAGCACGATCAGGGCGTCGCACTCCTCCTGCACCAGCGTGGCGAGTTCGCCCAGGTTC
>NZ_JASGDA010000095.1:0-7647 GCF_047607405.1 Acidovorax sp.
ACGGTTCCAGCGGGCGGGGCAGATCGCGCAAATGTTTGGGTAGCCACGGCAGGCCGCGCAGGCGGTGGCTGCCCGCCGGGGCAGGAAAGTCGCGCAACTGCGCGGTGAAGGCCCGCGCGCTGCGGGCCAGTTCCGGCAGCAGCCACAGGTCGCGCACCCTGACCAGATCGACAGCCTCGCACTGCGCCAGCCGGCCGGTCAGCGGCGTAAAGCCGAAATCGGGGTAAGTGCTGCCGACATACGCCTTTGCTTCACCCGGGCCTGTATCCAGAATGGCATGGATATCCGCCAGCCCCGGCCCGCTGTAGATGCGCTTGCGCTGACGGTCGAACAGCAGGCGTCTGCCGCGCTCGTCACCCGGCGGCAGATAGGCGAAAAACCAGCGCCCGCCGTCTGAAAACCGTCCCGGATCGATGCCTTGCAGCACCACGCCGTCGGGGAACAGATAGTCACAAAACATCGGCCCGCCCATGCCCAGCTCGAACCAGTCAAAGGGGAGGATCGTGTCTCCCTCGGGGGTGGTGATGGGATACATGGGGCTGACCCTTGAGCATCAAGTGCCAGCAGCTTACTTTATAGGAGCGGTTCAGGCCGCAGGCGCCACGTTGCGCAGCCGGATGTGCAACTCGCGCAACTGCTTTTCATCGACGGGCGACGGCGCCTGCGTCAGCAGGTCCTGCGCGCGCTGGGTCTTGGGGAAGGCGATCACGTCGCGGATCGACTCGGCGCCGGTCATCAGCGTGATGAGGCGGTCGAGGCCGAAGGCCAGGCCGCCGTGCGGGGGCGCGCCGTACTGCAGCGCGTCGAGCAGGTAGCCGAACTTGGCGCGGGCGTCCTCGGGCGTGATCTTGAGCGCGGTGAAGACCTTGCTCTGCACGTCGGCGCGGTGGATACGCACCGAGCCGCCGCCCAGCTCCCAGCCGTTGAGCACCATGTCGTAGGCCTTGGCCAGGCATTGGCCGGGGTCGGTGTCCATCAGGTCTTCGTGGCCGTCCTTGGGCGACGTGAAGGGGTGATGCACTGCCGTCCAGCGGTCTTCTTCCTCGTCGTGCTCGAACATGGGGAAGTCCACCACCCACAGCGGCGCCCAGCGGTTCTCGAACAGGCCGTTCTTCTTGCCGAACTCGCTGTGGCCGATCTTCAGGCGCAGCGCGCCGATGGCGTCGTTGACGATCTTTTCCTTGTCGGCGCCGAAGAACAGCAGGTCGCCGTTCTGCGCGCCGGAGCGCTTCAGCACCTCGGCCAGCGCCGCGTCGTGGATGTTCTTGACGATGGGCGACTGCAGACCGTCGCGGCCCTTGCTCAGGTCATTCACGCGGATGTACGCGAGGCCCTTGGCGCCGTAGATCTTCACGAACTCGGTGTAGGCGTCGATCTCGCCGCGGCTGATGCCGCCGCCCTCCACCGATCCGCCAGGCACGCGCAGCGCGACCACGCGGCCGCCCTTCATGTTGGCGGCGCCGGAGAAAACCTTGAAGTCCACGTCCTTCATCACGTCCGTCAGCTCGGTGAATTCGAGCTTCACGCGCAGGTCGGGCTTGTCGGAGCCGAAGCGGCGCGCGGCCTCCTGGTAGGTCATGATGGGGAATTCGCCCAGGTCAACATCCAGTTGCTGCTTGAACACCTCGGTGACCATGCGCTGGAAGATGGCGCGGATTTCCTCCTCGCCCAGGAACGAGGTCTCGCAGTCGATCTGCGTGAACTCGGGCTGGCGGTCGGCGCGCAGGTCCTCGTCGCGGAAGCACTTGGTGATCTGGTAGTAGCGGTCGTAGCCCGCCACCATCAGCATCTGCTTGTAGAGCTGGGGCGACTGCGGCAGCGCGAAGAACTGGCCGTCGTGTACGCGGCTGGGCACGAGGTAGTCGCGCGCGCCCTCGGGCGTGCTCTTGCCCAGCATGGGTGTCTCGATGTCGATGAAGCCCTCTTTATCGAGGAAGTTGCGCACCTGGATGGCCGTCTTGTAGCGCAGCATCATGTTGCGCTGCATGTAGGGGCGGCGCAGGTCCATCACGCGGTGCGTGAGGCGCGTTGTCTCGGACAGGTTCTCGTCGTCCATCTGGAAGGGCGGCGTGACCGAGGGGTTGAGCACGTTCAGCTCGTGGCAAAGCACTTCGATCTGGCCGCTCTTGAGCTTGTCGTTGGTGGTGCCCGCAGGGCGCGCGCGCACCAGGCCCTTGATCTGGATGCAGAACTCGTTGCGGATGCCCTCGGCAGTCTTGAACATCTCGGCGCGGTCGGGGTCGCACACCACCTGCACGTAGCCTTCGCGGTCGCGCAGGTCGATGAAGATCACGCCGCCATGGTCGCGGCGGCGATTCACCCAGCCGCACAGGGTGACGGTTTGGCCCATCAGGGCTTCGGTGACGAGACCGCAATAGTGGGAACGCATGGAGGACATGGCAGAACTTCCGGCGCCTCGTGGGCGCAGTTTATTGAATGGGTGGATTACTTGGGCGCCGCTGCGAGCAGGGGGTCGGGCGGGGCAACCACACCCATGGAAACGATGTATTTGAGCGCCGCGTCAACGCTCATTTCGAGTTCGAGGCAATCACTCTTGCGCACCATGACGAAGTAACCGCCCGTGGGGTTGGGCGTGGTGGGCACATACACACTGACGAACTCGTCGCGCAGATAGGCCGCCGCTTCGCCACTGGGCGCGCCGGTGACAAAAGCCACCGTCCAGACGCCCTCGCGCGGCCACTGCACCAGCACGGCCTTGCGGAAGGCGTTGCCGCTTTCGGAGAACAGCGTGTCCGACACCTGCTTGACGCTGGAATAGATGGAGCGCACCACAGGAATGCGGCTGACCAGACGGTCTCCCCACTCCACGAGCTTGCGGCCCGCGAAGTTGCTGGCCGTGGCGCCCACCACCAGCAATATCAGCAGCGTGAGCACCACGCCAAAGCCGGGCACGTGAACGCCCAGCACCTTGTCGGGGTGCCATGCCTCGGGCAGGATTTGCAGCGTCTGGTCGAGCGTGCTGACGATCCAGTGAAGCACCCAGGCCGTGATGACCCCTGGAACGATCACCAGCAGGCCCGTCAGCAGCCATTTGCGCAAAGCAGTCATGAAGGGGTTACTCAGCTCGCCGAAGCGGATTTGGAGTCAGATGCGGGCGTGGCGCTTGCTGGGCTTGCACTGGTTGCTTCTGTTTTAGGAGCATCCGTCTTGCTTTCGGTAGCGGGGGCTGCGCTGCCGCCACCGGCATTGCCACCCCGGAAGTCGGTCACGTACCAGCCAGAGCCCTTGAGCTGAAAGCCCGCTGCCGTGACCTGCTTGGAAAAGGTTTCGGCACCGCAGGCAGGGCACAGCGTCAGGGGCGCGTCGGAGATTTTTTGCAGCACGTCCTTGGCATGGCCACAGGAGCCGCACTTGTAGGCGTAGATAGGCATGTCGAGAGTGTGTGGGAAATGCAAAACCCTCGATTATAAGAATGTGTTTACCTCTCCACCCCAGCGATACGGTGGTGCGACGCGTGCGCATTGCGCACCGCCTGGGGCGCAAGCGAGCCGAGCACCATGCCCGCCATGGCCGCCAGCACACCGGCCAGCTGCTGCGGAAAGGTTTCGCCCAGCGCCGGGGTCAGCATGAACGCCAGCCACACGGCTATGCCCAGCACCACCGCGCACAGCGCGCCCTGGGTGGTGGCGCGCTTCCAGTACAAACCGAAGGCCAGCGGCACGAAGGCCCCGACCAGCGGCACCTGGTACGCGCTGGACACCAGTTCGTAAATGGGCGTGCCTTCCATCTTGATGGAGTAAGCCAGCACGCAGCCCGCGAACACCAGCACGCTGATGCGCATGGTGAGCAGGTTCTCGCGGTCGCTGATCTGCTCGGGGCGGAACTGACGCCAGATGTTCTCGGTAAACGTCACGCTGGGCGCCAGCAGCGTGGCCGACGCGCAGGATTTGATGGCCGAGAGCAGCGCGCCGAAAAACAGCACCTGCATGACCACGGGCATGCGCTCCATCACCAGCGTGGGCAGCACCTTCTGCGGGTCGTCCTGCAGCAACGCGGCGGTCTGCTCCGGCATGATGATGAGCGCACTCGCGACGAGGAACATGGGCACGAAAGCGAACAGGATGTAGGCCGAGCCGCCGATCACCGTGCCGTGCGTGGCGGCGCGCTCGCTGCGGGCCGACATGACACGCTGGAACACGTCCTGCTGCGGGATGGACCCGAGCATCATGGTGATGGCCGCCGCGAAGAAGAAGACGATCTCGTGCCAGCTCGGCTCGGGCCAGAACTTGAACAGGTCGCGGCTGGTGGCAAGGTCGATCACGCGGCCCGCGCCGCCCGCCATGTCGGCGGCGAACCAGGACAGCACCACCAGGCCCACGACGAGGATGATCATCTGGATGAAGTCGGTAACGGCCACCGACCACATGCCGCCCCAGAGCGTGTAGATGAGGATGGACGCCACGCCGATGGTCATGCCCCACGGAATGCTGACCGCCCCACCCGAGAGCAAATTGAACACCAGCCCCAGCGCCGTGACCTGCGCCGACACCCAGCCCAGGTAGCTGAGCATGATGATGAGCGAGCAGATCACCTCGATGGTGCGGCCAAAGCGCTCGCGGTAGTAGTCGCTGATGGTCAGCAGCGTCATGCGGTAGAGCTTGCCCGCGAAGAACAGCCCGACCAGGATCAGGCACATGCCGGCGCCGAACGGGTCTTCCACCACCGCATGCAGTCCGCCCTCGATGAACTTGGCGGGCACGCCCAGCACGATCTCCGACCCGAACCACGTGGCGAACGTGGTGGTGACGATCATGTACATGGGCAAGTGCCGCCCGGCGATGGCAAAGTCGGCGGTGTTCTTGACGCGCTGCGCAGCCCACACGCCGATGCCGATGGTGAACAGCAGATAGACCAGAACCAGGGTCAGCAGCACGGGGCGCTCCTCTCTTTTCTTTCCGTCGAATCAAAAAAGCCGGATTCTGATGAGCAACTGCACCAGCAGCAATCCCAGCACGAACCCGACACCAGCAAAAATGATGCCCTGCAGCAGCTTGTTGGTGCGCTTTTGCGCGTCCAGCAGTTCGCGCAGCAGGGCCTGCGACGGCTCCTGCGGGCGCTGGCGCAGGGCGTCGTGCAGCAGGCGCGGCAGCTCGGGGAGGTACTTGGCATAGTGCGGCGCTTCGGCGCGCAGCTCGCGCCACAGGCGCTGCGGGCCCATCTGCTCCAGCATCCACTTTTCGAGGAAGGGCTTGGCCGTGCTCCACAGGTCCAGGTCGGGGTCCAGCTCGCGGCCCAGGCCCTCGATGTTGAGCAGGGTCTTTTGCAGCAGCACCAATTGAGGCTGGATCTCGACGTGGAAGCGCCGCGAGGTCTGGAACAGCCGCATGAGCACCATGCCGAGCGAGATTTCCTTCAATGGCCGGTCGAAATACGGCTCGCACACGGCGCGGATGGCCGACTCCAGGTCGTTGGCGCGCGTGCCCTGCGGCACCCAGCCGCTTTCGATGTGCAGTTCGGCCACGCGCTTGTAGTCGCGGCGGAAGAACGCCACGAAGTTCTGCGCCAGGTATTCCTTGTCGCTTTCGGTCAGCGTGCCGACGATGCCGAAGTCCAGCGAGATGTAGCGCCCGAAGGTGGCGGGCTCGATGCTGACCTGGATGTTGCCCGGGTGCATGTCGGCGTGAAAGAACCCGTCGCGGAACACCTGGGTGAAGAAGATCGTGACGCCGTCGCGCGCGAGCTTGGGGATGTCCACGCCCGCCGCGCGCAGGCGCTCCACCTGGCTGATGGGCACGCCGTACATGCGCTGCATCACCATGACCTCGGGGTGGCAGAAGTCCCAGAACACCTCGGGGATCAGCACCAGGTCCAGCCCGGCCATGTTGCGGCGCAGTTGCGCGGCGTTGGCGGCCTCGCGCACCAGGTCCAGCTCATCGTGCAGGTAGTTGTCGAACTCGGCCACCACCTCGCGGGGTTTCAGGCGCTTGCCGTCGGCGGAGAGCTTTTCGACCCAGCCCGCCATCATGCGCATCAGGGCGAGGTCTTTTTCGATGACCGGCAGCATGCCGGGGCGCAGCACCTTGACGGCCACCTCGCGCTCCACGCCCTGGCGGTCACGCAGCGTGGCGAAGTGGACTTGCGCGATGGATGCGCTGGCGACCGGCTCGCGGTCGAAGGACGTGAAGACCTCGCCCACGGGCCTGCGGAACGCGCGCTCGATGGTGGCGATGGCGATGCCGGGGTCGAACGGCGGCACGCGATCCTGCAGCCGGGCCAGTTCGTCGGCCACGTCCGCAGGCAGCAGGTCGCGCCGCGTGGAAAGCACCTGGCCGAACTTGACGAAGATCGGCCCCAGGCTCTCCAGCGCTTCGCGCAGGCGCTGGCCCCGGGGTGCGTCCAGGTTGCGGCCCAGGGACAGGATGCGCGACACCGACCGCAGCCAGGGCCGTTGAAAGCTGTCGAGCGCCAGCCCATCCAGGCCGTACCGGAACACCACCCACAGGATGGTGGCGCCCCGCAAGAGCTGTTTCATGATTTTGCAGCGCCGCCCACAAACTGGCGCAGCGCCTGCGCCGCCCGCCGCGCCACCTGCGCCACGGTGTGCGCGGGCGCGTCGCCGACCACGCGGGCCAGGTCTTCCTCGACATCCCAGCGCACGTTGTCCACCAGCCACTGGATCTCGCCCGCAAACTGCACGTCGCCGTCGATGCGGATGGCGGGTCTGTCGCCGCGCAGGGCCGCCTGGGCCAACGCGAAAGGCGAGGTTTCGGTCACTTCGATGCGCAGGTCGGGCGTGGCGGATTCGGGCGCCAGGTTGAACAGCCCCGCAGGCGTGATGACCAGCGCCATGGAATACACGCGCCACTGCACGCGGACGATGCGGCCCTGTTGGCGCACCAGGCGCTCCATGGCCAGCGGCTCCTGCATCAGCACGTGGTTCAGGAACAGCACCACGCGCTGCTGCACCTCGTGTACCAGCCACTGCGGCGGCTGCGGGCCTGCGGCGACGCGCTCCATCAGGCCGTTCAGAAAAGGAAAAGGGGACTGTGGTGTAACCATAGTCCCCGATTATTCCCGAGTTGGGCCGCGCTTTGGCTTACTGCAGCGCCTGCACGCCCGCCACCAGCCAGCCGCTGCCGCCCGACTTGGGCTTGGTCATGTTCCAGACCTCGCGGAAGGGGCTGGGGCCAGCAGAGGGCTCCTCGCGGATCATGCCGGAGAACTCCACGCTCGCCATGTAGCCGTCGCCCAGGTCCTCGATGCCCAGCAGTTGCGCCTCGATCATCACCACGTCCGTCTGGTTGGGCTGGGCGCCGCGGTGGGCCTCGCGCTCGCTCAGCTGCGTGCGGATTTCGTCCAGCATGCCGTCGGTCATCATGGAGCGCAGCGTGGGGATGTCCGAGCGGTCCCAGGCGGCCTGCAGCGTGACGAAGTTGCGCTTGGCAGCGGCCAGGAAGCCCGCAGTGTCGAAGTCCGCCGGAATGCCCCAGTTCTGCGACCCCGCCAGCGCCGAGCCGATCACCGTGCCGCCCGCCTGCTGCGGCGCCTGGAAGGCCATGCCGTTGCGCTCCCACGGGCGCGCCGAGGCGTCGTTGCCCACCTTGTCGGGGCTGTACTGCGGCAGCGCCCGCGCCGCCGACGGCGTGGCCGCGCCCGCGCCCTGCAGCGCAAACGGCGCGCTGCCAC
>NZ_JASGDA010000096.1:0-5644 GCF_047607405.1 Acidovorax sp.
GAAGGCGCGCACGCCCTCGGCCGCGTCCTCGCTGCTGGCCAGCACCTTCTGCACCGGCACGAAGTCGGCCACGGCGGCGGCCTGGCCCAGCTCGATGGCCTTGAGCACGTTCAGCCGCGTCGCGACCACGGCGGCGGGCGCCTGCGCGGCGATGCGGCGGGCCAGGGCGAGGGCCGTGTCGATCAGTTCGGCCACGGGCACCACCTTTTGCACGAAGTTGCAGCGGTAAGCTTCGGCGGCATCGAACTCGTCGGCCGTCAGCAGGTGCAGCATGGCGTTGCCCACGCCCGCGCGCTCGGGCATGCGCAGCGTGGCGCCGCCGGTGGGCATGATGCAGCGCTGCACCTCCATCTGCGAGAAGCGGCAGTCGTCGGCCGCCACCACGATGTCGGCGCCCAGCATCAACTCGATGCCGACGGTGAAGCAGATGCCCTTGACGGCCGCGATCATGGGCTTCTGCCGGCGCCGGTAGCCGGGCAGGCCGAAGTCGTGCGGCTCCACCAGGCCGTGGGGCGTGAGCTTCTCGCCGCGTTGCAGATAGGGCTGCACCACGGGCAGGTCCAGCCCGGCGGTGAAGTGGTCGCCGAAGGCGTGCAGCACGCCCACGCGCAGTTCGGGCTCGTCGTCCAGGCGGGTGTAGGCCTCGGCGAGCTGGCGGAACATGGCGGGCGTCCAGCCGTTGCGCTTGGCGGGGCGGTTGATGCCGATCAGCAGGATGTGGCCATCGACCACCTGGGTGTCGATGCAGCCCTCAAGAGGCGGGGTGGTGGGGGTGATGCTCAGGGTCACGAACGGTCCTTCTTCAAATGGCTGGCCCGCGGCGCACCTGTGGGTGCGGCGCGGGCCGGTGGCGTACACGGGGCGAGTTTATTTCGCCGGGCGGATGCGGTAGATGCCGTTGTTCACGTCGGACGAGAAGTACACGCTGCCGTCGCCGCCCACGGTCACGCCGGTGGGCGCGTTGGCGGGCGTGCCGCCGGGCAGCGGCGGCACGCCGATGGGCAGCTTGTCCGCCACAGTGCGGCGGCTGCCGTCGGCCAGGTTGACCTCGGTCAGCCGCTTGGCGCCGACCTCGGCGACAATGAAGGTGCCCCACGGCGTTTCGGCCAGGCCCTCGGGCTGGTTCAGGCCCTGCGCCACGGCCACCGGGGTGCCGCCCGCGGCGGGCACGCGCAGCAGGCTGCCGCCCAGGTCGGTGACATAGACCTGCCCGTCGCGCCCCAGCACCATCTGCACCGGCAGCTTGATGCCGCTGGCGATGGTCTTGCGCTCGGCCAGCTTGTCGCCGCTGGCGCGCACGATGCTGCCGGTGCCCAGCTCAAGCACCAGCACGCTGCCGTCGTCCAGCGGAATGGCGTCCAGCGGCACCTTGAAGCCGTGCGCCATGACCTGCGTCTTGCGCGTGGCGCGGTCCACCACCTGCACCGAGTTGGTGGCGAACGAGGCCAGCGCGAAGCGCGTCTTCGACATGCCCACGGCCAGCGGGTATTCCAGTTCGCCCTCGCCCCAGGCGCGGAAGATGTCGCTCACCTGGCCGGTCTTCAGGTCCACCTCGCGGAAGGCGAACACGTCGGCCACCCACAGGCGGTCGCCGTCGGCCTTCAGGCCCGTGGGCAGCGCCACGGCGCCGCTGGTGAGCGTGCGCAGCGCGCCGGTGGCGGGGTTGAAGGCCTGCACCGAGTTGTCGGCCATGTTGGAGATGTAGATGGTGCCGTCGTCCGGCGCAATGGCCAGGTTGTCCAGCCCGGTCTTGAGCTGGGTGGCCACGGTCTTCCTGCCGGTGGCGAGTTCGACTTTCACCAGTTCGCCGCGGCGCGTGTCGAGCACCCACAGGTTGCCCTTGCCGTCCAGGTTGGCGGCGGCGGGGATGGCGAAGCCGTCGGCGATGGTGGTCATGTCGCCGTTGGCCGGGTTGATCCTGACCACCTTGTTCTTGAACCACAGCGGGCCGTAGAGCATGCCGTCGGGGCCGACCTCGAAGCCGTTGAAGCCGCCCATGTCCTTCTTGATCAGGCGCTGGGGCTTCTTGCCGGCGCGGTCGATCTCCCACAGCGCGTCGCCCGCGAACACCTGCGAGGCGTAGAGCTGGCCGGTCTTCTTGTCGAAATCCAGCGAGTTGATGCCGGGCAGGTCCTTGGCCAGCACCTGGATGGGCGCCTTGTCGTGGGCGCGGTAGAAGAGCTGGCCCAGGTTGAAGCCGGTCCAGGCCATCTCGCCCTTGGCGCTGATGGCGATGTCGTCCGACATGCCCTGCGGCGGCTCGATGAACACGCGCGCCTCGCCGGTCTGGCGGTTCACCTCCCACATGTTGGCGCCCGCCACCGAACCGGCGAGCAGGCGGCCCTGCTTGTCCACCGCCAGGCCATGCACACCCGCAAAGGCGGAGGGCTTGACCAGCACCTCGGGCGCGGCCCAGGCGGCGGGGCGCGTGGGCGTGGTGGTGGAACAGGCGGCCAGAAGGCCAGCGGCGGCGAATGCGGCGGCAGCCGCGATGCGGCGAAGGGGTGCGTGCATGGATGTCTCCTGTGTGTTGTGCTACGGCAATGGCCGTGCCGACCAGTCTTCGGCACCGGCGCTCGCCAGTGCAATCACCCAGGAGACATTCGCGTAAGCAGGCGTTTCAGCGCTGGCCGCCCACCACCACCGTCACCATGCGCCCGGGCTGCAGCTTGCGCGCCATGGCGGCGCGCACGTCGGCGACGGTGAGGGCCTCGACCTTCTTCGTCCAGTCGTCCAGGTAGGTCAGCGGCAGGTCGTTCCAGGCGATGTTGGCGACGTTGCCCAGCAGCTTCTTGTTGCTGTCGATGCGCAGCGCGAAGCCGCCGATGAGGTTGTCCTTGGCGGCGCGCAGCTCGGCCTCGGTGGGGCCTTCGGCGACGAAGCGCGCGATCACGTCGCGCGAGACCTGCACGGCCTCGCGCGCCTGGTCGGGGCGGGTCTGCAGGCCCACGGTGAACGCGCCCGCGTGCAGCCCGGCGGCGAAGTAGCTATAGACGCTGTAGGAGAGGCCGCGCTTCTCGCGCACCTCGTTGGTCAGGCGCGAGACGAAGCCGCCGCCGCCCAGGATGTGGTTGCCCACCAGCAGCGCGATGAAGTCCGGGTCGCGCCGCGCAAAGCCCGGCTGGCCGATGAGGACGTGCGCCTGGGCCGAGGCGAAGGGGATGTCCTGCTCGGCGGGCGCGGTCAGCGCGCTGATCTCGCCCACGGGCGGCAGCGGCGTTGCGCAGTCCGCGCTGGCGGGCAGGCGGGCGAGCAGCGTGGCAACCAGCGTCTGCGCCTGCGCGCGGGTGACGGCGCCCACGATGCTGACCTTGGCGCGGCAGGCTGCGATGTGCCGCTGGTGGAACGCCTGCATGTCCGCCACGCCGATGCGCTGGAGCGTCTCTTCGGTGGTGCGCGCGCCGTAGGGGTGGCTGCCATAGACGGCGGCGGCAAACGCATGCGCGGCCACGGTGCCGGGGCGGGTGTCGGCTTCCTTCAGGCTGGCGGCCCAGCGGGCGCGGTCGCGCGGCCACACGTCGGCGGGCCAGCTCGGCTCGCCGATCTGGCGGGCTGCCAGGCGGGCGGCCTTGTCGAGCAGCGCGGGGTCGGTGAGCGAGCGCAGGGTGTAGTGCAGGGCGTCCCGGTCGGCGTTCGCCTCGAAGCTCGCGCCCAGGTCGGCCCAGGCTTCGCCCAGGGCGTTTTCATGAAGCGCCGCGTCGCCGCCTGCCGCCATGACGCCCTTGGATGCCATGTTGGCGACGGCGCTGGCCAGGCCCGACTGGCCCGCCGGGTCGCGGCGGCTGCCCGCGTCGAAGTCGATCTGCACGTCCACCATGGGGATGACGGGGCTTTCGACCAGATAGACCTGCGCGCCGCTGGGTTCCGTCCAGTGCTGTATGGGCAGCAGCGCCCAGGCAGGATTTATATAAAAAATGGCTCCAGCGCTTATCAGAAAAGCACGAGCAGCTATTGTTTTGATAGTATTCATGGCCGGTTGCCTCAACGGATGGCCGCGCCCGCGGCGGGGTTGGCGCGGGGGCGCGCGGCGCCGACGGGCTGGGGCAGCAGGGTGGCGACGGTCAGTTGGTCGTCGCCGAAATACTTGGCGGCCACGGCCTGCACCTGGGCGGGCGTGACGGTGCGCAGCAGGGCCAGCAGGCGCTCGTTGGCGTCCAGCGGGAAGCCCTGGATCCAGTTGCCGCCCAGCTCCTGCGCCTGGCTGAACACCGAGTCGCGCTCATAGACGGTGGATGCGATCCACTGCGTCTTGACGCGGGTGAGCTCGGCCTCGCTCACGCCATCACGCGCCACGCGGGCCACCTCGGCACGCAGGGCGTCTTCGACCTGTTGCGCGGTCTTGCCCGCGGCGGGCACGCCGCTCAACAGGAACAGGGCAGGCCCCCGGCCCGTGACCATGGCACTGCTGCTGGCGCTGTCGGCCACGCGGTTGTCGCCCTGCGTCAGGGCACGGTCCAGGCGCGCGCCGTCGTAGCCGCTGAACACGGCGGACAGCACCATGAGGGCCAGCGCGTCGGTGTCGTCGCTGGTCAGCTTGTCCACCCGCTCCAGGCTGGGCGCGCGGAAGGCCAGCGCCACGTAGGCTTGTTCGGCGGGGGCCTTGACTGCGATGCGCCGCAGGCCCTGCTGCGGCGGCTCGGTGCGCGGCTTGCGCTCGGGCAGCGCGTGGGCCGGGAGCGTGCCGTAGTACTTCTCGGCCAGGGCGCGCACCTGGGCCACGTCCACGTCGCCCGCCACCACTACCACCGCGTTGGTGGGCGTGTACCACTGGCGGTAGAAGGCGCGGGCGTCGGCGGGGGTCATGGAGTCCAGGTCGCTCATCCAGCCCACGATGGGGCGGCGGTAGGGCGACGCGGTGAAGGCCGCCGCGAACAACTGCTCAGAGAGCACGGCGCGGGGCTGGTCGTCGGTGCGCATGCGGCGCTCCTCCTTCACCACCTCCAGCTCTTTCCTGAACTCGTCGTCGGGCCAGTGGTTGTGGGCGAAGCGGTCGGATTCGAGCTTCATCACGTCTTCGAGCCGGTTCGCCGGGATCTGCTGGTAGTAGCCCGTGTAGTCGCGGCTGGTGAAGGCGTTCTCCTGCCCGCCCAGGGCCGCCACGCGGCGCGAGAACTCGCCGGGCGGCAGGGTCTTGGTGCCCTTGAACATCATGTGCTCCAGCAGGTGGGCCACGCCGGTGGTGCCGTCCACCTCGTCCATGGAGCCCACGCGCACCCAGACCATGTGGACGGCGGTGGGCGCGCGCCGGTCGGGCTGCACGATGAGCTGCATGCCGTTTTTCAGTGTGAACTGCTGGGCGCCGGAAGCCGTCGCGCCAGGGGGTGGATCCACCGGGGCCGTGGCCGCCAGGGCAGCCCCGCACGAGAGACAGGCCCACAGGCCCAGGAGTGAAAGTGTGCGTTTCATAGAATGGCTGCGATTCTAAGAACCCGCCAATGTTCAGTTTTTTCAAGAAAAAGCCCACGCCGACGCCCCCCGCCCCCACCGTGGAACCGCCGCCGCCCGTTGCCGCCCCGGCGGCGGAGCCTGCGCCAGCCCCCGCCCCCGCCATGGGCTGGCTGCGCAACCCCTTCGCGACCAAGGACGCCGAGGCGCCGGCCCCCGCACCGATCCCCGAGCCGCCGCCGCCCGCCCCGGCCCCCGC
>NZ_JASGDA010000097.1:0-2907 GCF_047607405.1 Acidovorax sp.
CTGCCGCAGCGGCCTGCACCGGCGGCGCCTCGGCAGGGGCCACCGGCGCCACGGCGGGCGGGCGCGCCGGGGTCTTGCCATAGAGCGGCGCGTTCAGGTCCTTGCCGTCCAGGTTGACCTCGGACGAGCGCGGGTTCTTGTTGAGGAAGGGCACCGGCACCTTGGTCACGTACACGGCCACGGCCAGCGCGGCGGCCAAGCCGACGACGACGCCGACAATGAAGCCGATGACCGTTCCACCCGTTTGCTGTTTCTTCATAGTGACTGCTCACATCCTGGCTGGAGCCGACACGCCCAGCACGGCCAAACCATTGTGCAATA
The DNA here is from genome assembly GCF_047607405.1 of Acidovorax sp. Lineage (GTDB taxonomy): Bacteria > Pseudomonadota > Gammaproteobacteria > Burkholderiales > Burkholderiaceae_C > Acidovorax. The sequence goes on from NZ_JASGDA010000097.1 coordinate 322, forward strand.
CCTGCGCCGTGGCGGCGACGAGGGCCAGGCGCGCGCGCTTGACGGCCTCGTCGTCCACCAGGATGCGCTCGGCGTCGTAGTAGCTGTGGTAGCTGGCGGCCAGGTCGCGCAGGTAGAAGGTCACGTCGTGCGGCGCCTCGCCCTCGGCGGCGGCGGTGAGCATGTCGGGGTACTTGGCAAGCTGCAGCATCAGCGCCTGGGCCTGCGGGCCGTCCAGGGCGGACAGGTCGGCGTCCTTCAGCGTTGCCACGTCACCGCCCCAGGCCGTAAGCACCGAGCAGATGCGCGCATGGGCGTACTGCACGTAATAGACCGGGTTGTCGTTGTTCTGCGCCACGGCCAGGTCCACGTCGAAGGTGTACTCGGTGTCGGGCTTGCGGCTGAGCAGGAAGAACCGCACCGCGTCCTTGCTCGTCCACTCGATCAGATCGCGCAGCGTGACGTAGCTGCCCGCGCGCTTGCTGATCTTGACCTCCTCGCCGCCCTTGACCACGCGCACCATGGTGTGCAGCACGTAGTCGGGGTAGCCCTGCGGAATGCCCACGTCGGCGGCCTGCAGGCCCGCGCGCACGCGAGCGATGGTGCCGTGGTGGTCCGTGCCCTGGATGTTGACGACCTTGCCGTAGCCGCGCTCCCACTTGCTGATGTGGTAGGCCACGTCGGGCACGAAGTAGGTGTATGTGCCGTCCTGCTTGCGCATGACGCGGTCCTTGTCGTCGCCGTAGTCGGTGCTCTTGAGCCACAGCGCGCCGTCCTGCTCGTAGGTCTTGCCGTTGGCGACGAGCCTGTTCACCGTGGCCTCGACGCGGCCCGTGGTGTACAGGCTGGATTCGAGGTAGTACTCGTCGAACTTCAGGTTGAACGCCTGCAAGTCCTTGTCCTGCTCGTTGCGCAGGTAGGCCACGGCGAACTGGCGGATGGAGTCCAAATCTTCCACGTCGCCGCTGGCGGTGAACTCGCGGTCGTCGGCCTTGACGGTCTTCCTGGCCAAAAAGTCGTTGGCGATGTCCTGGATGTAGTCGCCGTTGTACGCCGCCTCGGGCCAGCCCGCGTCGCCCGGTTTCAGCCCCTTGGCGCGCAGTTGCGTGCTGGTGGCCAGCGTCTGGATCTGCACGCCCGCGTCGTTGTAGTAGAACTCGCGGTGGACCTGCCAGCCCTGGGTGCTGAACAGGTTGCAGATCGCGTCGCCCAGCGCCGCCTGGCGGCCATGGCCCACGTGCAGCGGGCCCGTGGGGTTGGCGGAGACGAACTCGACCAGCACGCGCTGGCCCTGTTCCTCCGTTCTTTCCGGGCGGTAGCCGAAGCGCGCCCCGGCGGCCAGCACCTCGCGCACCACCTCTTGCTTGGCGGCGGGCTTAAGGCGGATGTTGAGGAAGCCCGGCCCCGCGATCTCGATGCCGCCCACCCAGCGCTGAAAGGCGGGCGTGGCCTGCAGCGCGGCCTGGAGCTGCTCGCCCAGGGCGCGCGGGTTGAGCTTGAGCGGCTTGGCGAGCTGCATGGCGGCGGTGCAGGCAAAGTCGCCGTGCGCGGCCACCTTGGGGGACTCGAACGCGGCGCGGCTGCCCGCGCCGGGCGACAATTTTTCCAGCTCGGCGGCCAGCGCCGCGAGCAATTCCTGTTTGACGGAGAGCATCCAGGGATTCTACGGGGCGCCCCGTCATCCCCGCGCCCTGGCGCGGCGTTATGCTGCATGGCCCGGACGCACCGGGCCACCCATCCACTCTCGCAGGAGCACTACATGAAAAAACTGCTTTCGCTGCTGGCCGCTGCCAGCCTGGCCTTCTCGTTCGCCACCGCCCATGCCGCCGACGGCGACGCCCCCAAGAAGGCGCCCACCGCCCAGCAGACCAAGATGAAGACCTGCAACGCCGAGGCCAGCGGCAAGAAGGGCGACGAGCGCAAGGCGTTCATGAAGGAATGCCTGTCGACCAAGAAGGCCACGCAGCAGGACAAGATGAAGTCATGCAACGCCGAGGCCAAGACCAAGGACCTGAAGGGCGATGCGCGCAAGGGCTTCATGAAAGAGTGCCTCGCTGGCGCCCACGCCGCCTGACGGCCCCCAGCGCCCAGCACACCAGCCCCGCCGCGCGCGGGGCTTTTTAGTCCACCCTGACCCGTTGACCACCATTCGAGCGTGGTGCGGGTGCTCGAGCCCAGCAGGCCCGAGCGACGCACGTGGTAGGCGTCGTCCAGCGTCTGCGTGGCTTGGCCTGCAGTGATGTGTACGTCGCGCCCGGCGCTCAGGCGCAGATCCTGCGTGGTCTGCACCTGGGCTGCCCGGGCGTGGACATCGCTGCCCGCCTGGATCGCCGTGCTGCCCTGGGTGTCGATGCGGGCGCCGACTTCCTGGCTGGCGCCGAAGTGCAGGTGGTTCTTCCCGTCCCAGGTGATGCGCTGGTCGCTGGAGGTCTGCACGGTGGAGAGGGTGAGGTCACGCCCCGCCTCGATCCGGGCGGCGGCGCCTTCGGCTGTGTTGGTGATGTGCGCGCCCTGCAGGGTGAGGTCCTGGCCTGCGCTCAAGACCATGGTGCCGTTGGCGCCCAGGGCCGCCACCCGGTCGATGACGGTGGTGGTGGAGCCGTTGGC
>NZ_JASGDA010000098.1:0-83659 GCF_047607405.1 Acidovorax sp.
ACAGGATCAGGTCGCGCTCGACCAGGATGGGCACCTGGCCGTAGGGGTTCATCACGCTGATGTCTTCGGGCTTGTTGTACAGGTCCACATCGCGGATCTCGAAGTCCATGCCCTTCTCGAACAGGACGAAACGGCAGCGGTGGGAGAAGGGACAGGTCGTACCCGAGTAAAGCACCATCATGGCGGGAGGCTCCTAAAAATCAAAAGAGTGGGACGCCGAAAGCGCCCACTCCACAAAATGTCTGGCTGCGCCCCTTACAGGGGCGCTGGCTGGCAAAGGGTTATTTCACGTCTTTCCAGAAGGCAGCGTTGAGCCTCCAGGCAATGACGGTGAAAAAGCCCAGGAAAATCAGCACCCACACACCCACACGGGTGCGGGTGTTCTGCGCGGGCTCGCCCATCCATTGCAGATAGTTCACCAGGTCGCCCACGGTCTGGTCGTATTGCAGCGGCGTCATGGTGCCAGGCTTGACCTGTTCCCAGCCCTTGAACACCTCGGTCTTGTGGCCGTGGCTTTCATGCTCCTCGAACACGGGGCGGCGGTCGCCTTGCAGCTCCCACAGCGCATGGGGCATGCCCACGCTGGGGAAGGCCAGGTTGTTCCAGCCGGTGGCCTTGGTCTCGTCGCGGTAGAAGGTGCGCAGGAAGGTGTAGAGGTAGTCAGCGCCCGTGCCGCCGTGGCCGGCGCGCGAACGGGCGATCACCGTCAGGTCGGGCGGGTTGGCGCCGAACCATTCCTTGGCCTGCTTGGGGTCGATGGCGGCCTTCATGGTCTCGCCGACCTTGTCGGTGGTGAACAGCAGGTTGTCCTTGATCTGCTGCTCGGTCAGACCGATGTCGCGCAGGCGGTTGAAGCGCATGAACGCGGCCGAGTGGCAGCTCAGGCAGTAGTTGACGAACACCTTGGCGCCGTTTTGCAGCGAGGCCAGGTCGTTGGTCTTGTTGGGCGCCTTGTCCCAGGCGATGCCGCCTTCGGAAGCCTGCGCGCCCGACACGATACCGACGGCGGTGACCAGCGTGAGGATGAGTTTTTTCATCATTGTTGTTGTCTCCAGGCTCAGTGCGCGGCAAAGGTCACGCGGTCGGGCACGGGCTTGGTTTCGCCGATGCGGCTCCACCACGGCATCAGCAGGAAGAAACCGAAGTAGAACAGCGTACCCGCTTGCGACACCCGCTCGCCGATGGGGGACGGCGGCTGCACGCCCAGGTAGCCCAGGATCAGGAAGACGATCACGAAGATGCCGTACAGGTACTTGTGCCAGTCGGGGCGGTAGCGGATGGACTTGACGGGGCTGGCGTCCAGCCAGGGCAGGAAGAACAGAATGATGACCGCGCCGCCCATGACGACCACGCCCCAGAACTTGGCGTCGATCGACAGCATCATGGCGATGACCACCACCGCCGCAACGGCGATGCCCGCCTTGACGAAGCTGGGCAGCCGGGCCTTGAGCACACCGAAGCCCGCGCCCGCCACCACGCACAGCACCAGCACGTACATCATCTCGGTGGTGATGGCACGCAGCATGGAATAGAACGGCGTGAAGTACCACACGGGCGCGATGTGCGCGGGGGTCTTGAGCGGATCGGCCGGGATGAAGTTGTTGTACTCCAAGAAATAGCCGCCGAACTCGGGCGCGAAGAACACGACTGCGGTGAACGCCATCAGGAACATGCTCAGCGCGAAGATGTCATGCACCGTGTAGTAGGGGTGGAAGGGCACGCCGTCCAGCGGCTTGCCGTTGGCGTCCTTGGGCGCGTTGGGGCCCTTGATTTCCACGCCGTCGGGGTTGTTGGAGCCCACGTCGTGCAGCGCCAGCAAGTGCGCCACCACCAGGCCCAGCAGAACCAGGGGCACGGCGATGACGTGGAAGCTGAAGAAGCGGTTCAGCGTGGCGTCGCCCACCACGTAGTCGCCGCGGATCAGCAGGGCCAGGTCGGGGCCGATGAAGGGAATGGCGGCGAACAGGTTCACGATCACCTGGGCGCCCCAGTACGACATCTGGCCCCAGGGCAGCAGGTAGCCCATGAAGGCTTCGGCCATCAGGCACAGGAAGATGGCGCAGCCGAAGATCCAGACCAGCTCGCGCGGCTTGCGGTAGCTGCCGTAGATGAGGCCACGGAACATGTGCAGATAGACCACCACGAAGAACGCGGATGCGCCGGTGGAGTGCATGTAGCGGATCAGCCAGCCCCAGGGCACGTCGCGCATGATGTACTCGACCGAGGCGAACGCGAGGTTGGCGTCGGGCTTGTAATGCATGACCAGGAAGATGCCGGTCACGATCTGGATGACCAGCACCACCAGGGCCAGCGAGCCGAAGATGTACCAGAAGTTGAAGTTCTTCGGAGCGTAGTACTCCGACATGTGAACCTTGTAGGCGTCGAAGGCGGTGGGGAACCGGTTCTCGAACCAGTTCGTGACCTTGGCGCTGATCGGGGCGTTGGGGGAGATGTCTTTGAATTCGTGGGCCATGTCGTTCTCCGTCCTCGGTCAAGCCTTCTTGTCCTCGCCGATCAGCAGGCGCGTGTCGGACAGGTACATGTGCGGAGGCACTTCGAGGTTGTCGGGAGCAGGCTTGTTCTTGAACACTCGGCCCGCCATGTCAAAGGTGGAGCCGTGGCAGGGGCACAGGAAGCCGCCCTTCCAGTCGTCGGGCAGCGAGGGCTGGGCGCCGGGCTGGAACTTGTCGGACGGCGAGCAGCCCAGGTGCGAACAGATGCCCACGCCGACGAAGATCTCGGGCTTGATGGAGCGCGCCTCGTTGCGGGCGTATTCGGGTGTCAGCTCGGACGGCTTGCGCTCGGACTTGGGGTCGGCCAGTTGGCCGTCGAGCTTGGGCAGCTCGGCGAGCTGCTCGGGCGTGCGTTTGATGATCCAGACGGGCTTGCCGCGCCACTCCACGGTGAGCTTCTCTCCGGGCTTCAGGGCGGAGATGTCCACCTCGACCGCCGCCCCGGCGGCCTTGGCGCGCTCGGAGGGCTGGAAGGTGCTCACGAAAGGTACGGCAGTTGCCACGCCGCCCACCGCACCAGCGCATGCCGACGTGATGATCCACGTCCGCTTGCTGGAGTCGATTGGAGTGTCACTCATGGGGATCCTCGATTTACATCGCTATTGGGGTCAACCGCGAATTGTAGCGGAGTGAAAATGGGTATTCACGTCGCGCCCGACCGCCTTGGCGGGGAGCAATAATCCGGCATCGCCATTCAGCAAAGGAGCGCAACATGGGAATGCTGCAGGAGTTCAAAGAGTTCGCCGTCAAGGGCAACGTGATCGACCTCGCGGTCGGGGTGATCATCGGCGGGGCCTTTGGCAAGATCGTGGACTCGGTGGTGTCCGACCTCATCATGCCGGTGGTGGGCATGGTGTTCGGCAAGCTCGACTTTTCCAACCTGTTCCTGGTGCTGGGCCAGGTGCCCGAGGGCACGGCGCACACGCTGGACGCGCTGCGCAAGGCCGGGGTGCCGGTGTTCGCCTATGGCAGCTTCATCACGGTGGCCGTCAACTTCTTCATCCTGGCGTTCATCATCTTCATCATGATCCAGCAGATCAACCGCTTGAAGCGCGAGGCGCCCGCCGAGCCCGAGGCCCCCGCAGAGACCCCGGAAGACGTGCAACTGCTGCGCGAGATCCGCGACAGCCTCAAGCGCTGAGTTTGCGGGCCATCCGGACGGCCTCGATGAGGCTGTCCGCATCGGCCAAGCCCTGCCCCGCGATGTCGAACGCCGTGCCGTGGTCGGGGCTGGTGCGCACCAGGGGCAGGCCCAGCGTCACGTTCACGCCCTTGTCCACCCCGAGGTACTTCACGGGGATCAGGCCCTGGTCGTGGTACATGGCCACCACCACGTCAAAGGCGCCCGCGCGGGCGCGCATGAACACCGTGTCGGGCGGGTGCGGGCCGTCCGCATAGATGCCCTCCGCGCGCGCCTGCGCGATGGCGGGGGCGATGTGCTCGACTTCCTCACGCCCGAACAAACCGCCCTCGCCCGCGTGCGGATTCAGCCCCGCCACGGCGATGCGCGGCCTCCGTCCCAGGCTGCGGGACAGCGCGGCGTGGGTGATGCGCAAAGTCTGCAGCACATTCGTTTGCGTGACGGCCTCGATGGCGGCACGCAGCGATACGTGGATGCTGACCAGCACCGTGCGCAGTTCGTCGTTCGCCAGCATCATGCGCACGGGCATCTCCGCCAGCGGCACGCCCGCGTGGGCCGCCGCCTCGGCCTGCAGCAGCTCGGTGTGGCCGGGGTAGTCCACGCCCGCCGCCGCCAGCGCCTCCTTGTGCAGCGGTGCGGTGACCAGCCCCGCCACCTCGCCCGCGAGCGCCGCCCGCGCGGCCCATACCACGCTGTGCGCCGCCGCGCGCCCGGCCTCGGCGTTGACGCGGCCCCAGGGCTGCGGGCCGGGGATGCCGGGCAGTTGCAGCACAGGTACGCAGCGCGGCGGTGCGTCCAGCGCGGCGGCGGGCGTGGTGATCTGTGCCACGGGCAGGCTGGGCACTCCAGGCCGCGCGATGGCCTGGGCGGCGCGCCGCAGGGTCGCCACGTCGCCCGCCACGAAGCTGCCGCGCAGGTCATCCGGCGCGTCGCGGAACGCCTTGGCGACGATCTCGGGGCCGACGCCCGCAGGGTCGCCCTGGGTGATGGCCAGCAGTGAAATATGGGTCAAATCGGCCTCTAGCGCTTATCCAGCAAGCACGAGCAGCTATCAAAACAGTAGTTCACGCGGGGTTGTCGATCTCGATGAACTCGTGCGCCAGCCCGAGCTGCTGTGCCACATGCGCCGCTACGGCGGGCGCACCGTAGCGCTCGGTGGCGTGGTGGCCCGCCGCGATGAAGACCGTACCCGTCTCGCGCGCCAGGTGGGCCTGGGGTTCGGAAATCTCGCCGGTGATGAAGGCGTCGGCCCCGGCGGCGATGGCCGACTCGAAGTAGCCCTGCGCGCCGCCCGTACACCAGGCCACGCGGCGGATGGGCCGCGCCTCGTCAGGCTGCGCCAGCGTGACGGCGCGGCCCAGGGCGGCGGCCACGTGGTCGGCCAGCGCCTGGCCGCTGGCAAAGCTGGCGGGCGCGGCAAAGCCCACATCCTGCTCGCCAAAGCGCGCATCGGCCTGCAGCCCCAGCACGCGGCCCAGTTGGGCGTTGTTGCCCAGCTCGGGGTGCGCGTCCAGCGGCAGGTGGTAGGCGAACAGGTTGATGTCGTGCGCCAGCAGCCGCTGCAGGCGCTGCTTCATCCAGCCGGTGACGCGCCCGTCCTGCCCGCGCCAGAACAGGCCGTGGTGGACGAAGATCGCGTCTGCCCGGGCCGCAATCGCCGCGTCGATCAGCGCCCGGCTGGCGGTGACACCGCTCACGATGCGCGTGATTTCGGGCCTGCCCTCGACCTGCAGGCCGTTGGGGCCGTAGTCCTTGAAGCGCTCGGGTTGCAGCAGGCGGTCGAACGCCTGCAAAAGCTCGGTGCGGGAAATGCTGCTCATGCGGGGTATTGTCGCGCCGCCTTCCCGCCCCTAGATAAGATAGCCCATCACATCCCCCATCCGAATCTCCATGAAGCGCATCTGGCTGCTGTTCTCCCAGGCCGTGACCGTGTTCGTCGCAGGCTATTTCGTCGTCGCCACCTTGCAGCCCGGTTGGCTGGGCCGGGGCGCCACGCGCTCGGGCGCGGGCATTTCGCTGATCGAGGCGCCCGCCCCGCAGCCCGGCCAGCAGGGGCAGCCGGCGGCGGGCAGCTTCAGCGCGGCGGCGCGCAAGGCGGCGCCTGCGGTGGTGAGCATCAACACCAGCAAGACGGTGCGCCACCCGCGCAGCAACGACCCGTGGTTCCAGTTCTTCTTTGGCGACCAGGCGGACCAGGCCCAGTCCGGGCTGGGCAGCGGCGTGATCCTGAGCACCGACGGCTACATCCTGACCAACAACCACGTGGTGGAAGGCGCCGACGAGATCGAGGTCACCCTCACCGACAGCCGCCACGCGCGTGCCCAGGTGATCGGCACCGACCCCGACACGGACCTGGCCGTGCTCAAGATCGAGCTGGACAAGCTGCCCGTGATCGTGCTGGGCAATTCCGACCAGCTCGCCGTGGGCGACCAGGTGCTGGCGATTGGCAACCCCTTCGGCGTGGGGCAGACGGTGACCAGCGGCATCGTGAGCGCGCTGGGCCGCACGCAGCTGGGCATCAACACCTTCGAGAACTTCATCCAGACCGACGCGGCCATCAACCCCGGCAACTCGGGCGGCGCGCTGGTGGACGTGAACGGCAACCTCATGGGCATCAACACCGCCATCTACTCGCGCTCGGGCGGCAGCATGGGGATTGGCTTTGCCATTCCTGTCTCGACCGCGCGGCTGGTGCTGGACGGCATCGTGAAGGACGGTCAGGTGACGCGCGGCTGGATCGGCGTGGAGCCCAACGAACTCTCGCCCGAGCTGGCCGAGACCTTCGGCGTGAAGGCGACCGAGGGCGTCATCATCACCGGCGTGCTGCAGGACGGCCCCGCCGCCCAGGCGGGCATGCGGCCCGGCGACGTGATCGTGCAGGTGGACGGGAAGAAGGTGGGCACCGTGCCCGAACTGCTGACCGCCGTGGCGGCGCTCAAGCCCGGCGTGAGCGCGCCCTTCCAGGTGCAGCGCGGCGACAAGGTGGTGGAGCTGGGCATCAGCCCCGGCGTGCGGCCACGGCCCCAGCGCAACGTGCGCAGGTAAGCCTCGAATACTACCAAAATGATAGCTGCCAGCGCTTGTCCATCAAGCGCTGGCGGCCATTTTGGCTATGCAGATTTCTCGGCTTCTTCTTCGGCAGGCGCCTGGGTGTGCTTGATGAACAGCTGCGCGGCCCAGATGCCTACCTCGTAGAGCAGGCACATGGGAACGGCCAGCGACAGCTGCGAGACCACGTCGGGCGGCGTGACGACGGCGGCGACCACGAAGGCCAGCACGATGAAGTAGCCGCGGAACTGGCGCAGCTTCTCGACGCTCACGATGCCCATGCGGGCCAGCACGACCACGGCGATGGGCACCTCGAACGCCAGCCCGAAGGCCAGGAACATGGACAGCACGAAGCCCAGGTACGCCTCGATGTCCGGCGCGGCAGTGATGCTCTTGGGCGCAAAGCTCTGGATGAACGCGAACACCTGGCCGAACACCAGAAAGTAGCAGAACGCCACGCCCACGAAGAACAGCAGCGTGCTGGAGATGACCAGCGGCAGCACCAGCTTCTTCTCGTGCGAATACAGGCCCGGCGCCACAAAGGCCCACACCTGCCACAGCACGAAGGGCAGCGCCAGCAAAAAGGCCGCCATCAGCAGAATCTTGAGCGGCACCATGAACGGCGAGATGACCGAGGTGGCGATCAGCGTGGCGCCCGCAGGCAGGTGCGCTACCAGCGGCGCCGCCAGAAAGTCGTACAGCGCGCCAGGGCCGGGAAAGAAGAACAGGATGGCCGCCGCGATGCCGACGGCGATCAGGGCCTTGATGAGCCGGTCGCGCAGCTCCATGAGGTGCTGCACGAAGGGCTGTTCGGTGCCAGCCAGTTCGTCTTCGGGGGTGTGGTTTTCAGACATGTGGGGGGGTGCGCGCCGCGCGGGTCACGAGCGCCGCAGGCTGTGGCGGCGCGCGGCGGCGTCAATGGAATTTCTGCGGACGGTAGCGGGCCACGCGGGCCGCGCCGGACAGCGCCTTGGTGCGCACGCCGCTTTTGGCCTTGTACCACTGGGGCACGGCGCCGCGCTTCACGCGCCAGTTCTTGCCGGGGTGCTTGTAGGCGGGCACCACGGCGGCCTGGGGCTCCTGCGGATCGGCATCGGCAGAGCCGCTGAAGTCGGTGGCGGCGGCCCAGTCCTTCTCGAACGCGCTGGCGCTGGTCTGGATGGAGTTCTGCACGTCGCGCGCGGCGCTCTCCACCGAGTCCTTCATCTTCTTGAGCTCGTCCAGCTCCATGGAGCGGTTGACCTCGGCCTTCACGTCGGCGACGTAGCGCTGGGCCTTGCCCAGCAGCGTGCCGACGGTGCGTGCCACGCGCGGCAGCTTCTCGGGGCCGATGACGATCAGCGCCACCGCGCCGATCATCGCCATCTTGGACAGGCCGATGTCGATCATGGCGTGGCGATCAGCTCTTTTGCTTGGCTTCCACGTCGATGGTGGTCTTGTCGGCGGCCTGGCTGCCGTTGGCGACCTGGCCTGCGGGCGGCGCATCGGCCGCGCCGTCCTTCATGCCGTCCTTGAAGCCCTTGACCGCACTGCCCAGATCGGAGCCCATGTTCTTGAGCTTCTTGGTGCCGAACACCATGACGACGATCAGCAGCACGATCAGCCAGTGCCAGATGGAAAAGGAACCCATGAATTTCTCCTGATGAATGCGGTGATTTTAAGGCGTCAGCCCTTGAGCCACGGGCGCGGGCCGCCCATGACGTGGATGTGCAGGTGGTGGATCTCCTGCCCGCCTTCCGCGCCGGTGTTCGTCACGATGCGAAACCCCCCGTCCGGGTACGGGTTGCAGCCCTGCGCCAGCGCCAGTTGCGGTGCCAGCGCCATCATGCGCCCGAGCAGCGGCGCGTCCTGCGCAGTGACCTGGGCCATGGAAGGGACATGGCGCTTGGGGATCATCAAGAAATGCACCGGCGCCCAGGGGTGGATGTCGTGGAAAGCCAGGATTTCGTCGTCCTCGTGGACTTTGCGGGACGGGATCTGGCCCGCGACGATCTTGCAGAAAAGGCAGTTCGGGTCGTGCATGGTGGGTGGTTTCAAGGCGTTTCAGGCATTGTCGGCGATCTGGATGCTGGGGCGAACGCCCACGTCCCGGGCGTGCGCGGCCAGCCATTCCTGGCCCGCCGCGCGGCCCAGCGCGAACAGCTTGCGCACGAAGGCCAGGTCCGCGCGCGCCTTGCTGTCCGCACCGAAGGGCGCGAGCACCGCGCCGCCGTCGATGCGGTGCATGCGCACGCTCTTGTAGCGGCGCGGGTCCAGCTTGCCCTCGGCCAGCAGGCGGCGCACGAACTCGATGGCGCGCAGCTCGGCCAGCAGGCTGGCGTTGAAGGTGATCTCGTTCATGCGCTCGACGATCTCAGGGCCGGACTGGGGCAGGTCCAGATGCTCGATGGGGTTGATCTGCACGAGCAGGATGTCGCTGGCCTGGGCCTGGTAGATCAGCGGGTACAGGGCGGGGTTGGCCGAGTAGCCGCCGTCCCAGTAGTGCTGGCCGTCGATCTCGACCGCCTGGAACATCAGCGGCAGGCAGGCGGACGCCATCACGGCGTCGGCGCTCAGGCGCGGGCCGCTGAAGATCTCGCCGCGCCCGGTGCGCACGTTGGTGGCGCACACAAAAACCCTTGGCTCGGCGCTGCCCAGCAGGCTGAAGTCCACCTCGCGCTCCAGCAGTCGGCGCAGCGGGTTGATGCCCAGCGGATTGGTCTGGTAGGGCGAGAACCACTGCGACACCATGCCCATGACCGGGTTGGCCGACCCCCAGGCCAGGTTGCCCAGCGTGCCCACGCCTTCCCACAGGCGGGTGAGCGTCTCGCGCGCCCGGGCGCAACCGGCCTGGTGCGCGTCGCGCGGGTCCTTGTGCTCCTGGGCGGCCTGGGCGAAGCCGTGGGCCAGCGCCACGGCGTTCATGGCGCCCGCGCTGGTGCCGCTCACGCCGTCCAGGCGCCAGCGGCCGTCTTCGAGCAGCGCGTCCAGCACGCCCCAGGTCAGCGCGCCGTGCGAGCCGCCGCCCTGCAGGGCCAGGCTCAGGCGCGGCGGGGTCTCAGGCATCCAGCGCCTGGCTCTTGTTCATGGCGACCATGCCGCGCACGATGCGGTACAGGAACCAGATGGAGATCAGCCCCCAGGCGATCCAGCCGGGCGCGAAGAACAGCAGCCACAGCGGCGCCGTCACCACGTACAGCACGCCCGCCCAGACCACGGTGCGGATGCGCCACGAGAAATGGCTGGCCTGCCAGGTGCCCTCGGCCTCGCCCTTCTTCACGAGGTCGATGACCAGCGCGATGACCAGCAGCGCCGCGCCGGGCTGCGCGCCCGGGATGACCGCGCCCACGGCGACGATCAGGTGCAGGATGTAGCTGACCCAGCCGACGGCCTTGAGGTCCTCGGCCTTTTGTTCGTGGGTCTGAATGTCGATGATGTCGCTCACGGCGAGCCCTCCTCGGTAGCGCGCGCAACGGCCTTGCGCAAGGCTTTCTCCTCGATGCCGCTGGTGCCCTCGCGGCGCTCCAGCTCGGCGATCACGTCGGCGGGCGCGAGGCCGTAGTGGGCCAGCGCGACCATGGAGTGGAACCACAGGTCGGCCACCTCGTACAGCAGCTTGGCCTTGTCGGCGCCGTGGTCCACGTCCTTGGCCGCCATGACGACCTCGGTCGCCTCCTCGCCAATTTTCTTGAGGAAAGCGTCCGGGCCCTTATGCAACAAGCGGGCCACGTAGCTTTTCTCGGGGTCGCCTGCCTTGCGGCTTTCGATGACGGCGGCCAGGCGCGCCAGGGAGTCGTTGGAATTCATGGGGCTTATTTGTAGATGGTTTCGGGGTCTTTCAAGACCGGATCGACGGCCTGCCATGCACCATCCTTGAGCACACTGAAAAAGCAGCTATGGCGGCCCGTGTGGCAGGCGATGCCGGGCTCGTGGCCCTGCTGCGTCACCTTGAGCAGCACCACGTCGTTGTCGCAGTCCAGGCGGATCTCGTGCACCGTCTGCACGTGGCCCGACTCCTCGCCCTTGAACCACAGCTTGCCGCGCGAGCGGCTGTAATAGACGGCGCGGCCCAGTTCGGCCGTCTTGGCGAGCGCCTCGCGGTCCATCCAGGCGAACATCAGCACGTCGCCCGTGGCCTGCTCCTGCGCGATGGCGGGCACCAGCCCTTGCGCGTCCCATTTGACTTGATCGAGCCAGTTCATAGGATTACTACTATTTTGATAGCTGCTCGCGCTTGCCAGATAAGCGCTAGAGGCCAATTTGGCTATAAACGCACGGGAATACCGCGCTCGGCCATGCGCTGCTTGGCCTGGCCCACGGTGTATTCGCCGTAGTGGAAGATGCTGGCGGCCAGCACCGCGTCGGCGCCGCCCTGCTGCACGCCGTCGGCCAGGTGGTCGAGGTTGCCCACGCCGCCCGAGGCGATGACGGGCACGCCGACGGCGTCGCTCACGGCGCGGGTCAGGCCCAGGTCGAACCCGGCCTTGGTGCCGTCGCGGTCCATGCTGGTCAGCAAGATTTCGCCCGCGCCGCGCCGGGCCATCTCGGCGGCCCACTGCACGGCGTCCAGGCCAGTGTTCTTGCGACCGCCGTGGCTGTACACGTCCCAGCCGGAGCCGTCCTCGCGGCGCTTGGCGTCGATGGCGACGACGATGCACTGCGCACCGTACTTGTCGCTGGCGGCGTTGATGACATCGGGGTTGGCGATGGCGGCGGAGTTGAAGCTGGTCTTGTCCGCGCCCGCGTTGAGCAGGCGGCGCACGTCCTCGACGGTGCGCACGCCGCCGCCCACGGTGAGGGGAATGAACACCTGCGAGGCCACGGCCTCGATGATGGGCAGGATCAGGTCACGCCCGTCGCTGGTGGCCGTGATGTCGAGAAAAGTGAGTTCGTCCGCCCCTTGGGCGTTGTAGCGCGCGGCGATCTCCACCGGGTCGCCCGCGTCGCGCAGTTCGACGAAGTTGACGCCCTTGACGACGCGGCCCCCGGTCACGTCCAGGCAGGGAATGATTCGTTTGGCAAGCATAGGCGCGCAAGATACCACGCGGCCCGGCGTCAATTGCCGCTACCCGCGCAGGCTCCGGGCCACGCCGTCCTGCCAGCGCCAGGCGTCCGTGCAGATGCTGTCCAGATCGCGGCTGGCGCGCCAGCCCAGCAGCCGCTCGGCCAGCGACGGGTCGGCCCAGCACGCGGCCACGTCGCCGGGGCGGCGCGGTGCGATGCGGTAGGGCACGGGGCGGCCGCTGGCGCGCTCGAAGCCGCGCACCATCTCCAGCACCGACACGGGCCGCCCCGTGCCCAGGTTCACCGTGAGCAGGCCGGGGTGTGCGCGCAGGTAGCGCAGCGCGGCCACGTGGCCCTCGGCCAGGTCGCACACGTGGATGTAGTCGCGCACGCCGGTGCCGTCGCTCGTGGGGTAGTCGTTGCCATAGACGCTCAGGGCCTCGCGCCAGCCCGCCACCACCTGGGCCACGTAGGGAGCGAGGTTGTTGGGCACGTCCTGCGGGTCCTCGCCGATCAGGCCGCTCGCGTGCGCGCCCACGGGGTTGAAGTAGCGCAGCCGGGCGATGCGCCACTGGCCGGGCTCGGACGCATCCACGTCGGCCAGCACCTGCTCCATCATCAGCTTGGACCAGCCATAGGGGTTGGTGGCGCTGGTGGGAAAGTCCTCGCGCACCGGCAGCGAGGCCGGGTCGCCATACACCGTGGCCGAGGACGAGAACACCAGCGTGCGCACGCCCGCCGCCTGCATGGCGCGCAGCAATGCCACGGTGCCCGCCACGTTGTTGTCGTAGTAGCGCAGCGGCTGCGCCACCGACTCGCCCACGGCCTTGAAGGCGGCGAAGTGGATCACGCCCGTGATGGCGTGGTCAGCCAACACGCGGGCCAGCAGGGCTTCGTCGCGCACGTCCCCCTCCACACAGGGCACGGGAGCGCCGGTGATCTGCGCCAGCCGGTCGAGCACCGAGCGGCGGCTGTTGCTGAAGTTGTCGAAGATGAGAAACGGCTGGCCCGCCTGGGCCAGCGCCACGCAGGTGTGGGAGCCGATGAAGCCGGCCCCGCCGGTAACGAGTATCACGGGATGAATCCTTGTGCTGAAAAGCGACCGACCCGGCAGGGGCGGCGCCAGCACGCCACTGTAGTCGCTATCGTTGCCAAGCCCGTACGGAAAGATTCTTTGACAATCGTTTCTATCGGTTAACTGGATAATTCATGGCTTTGCGACATCGCCTCCTCCATGGCTTTCATGCGTTTCCTATCCATTGTGTCGATGGTCACGCTGCTGCAAAGCGCGGCCCTGGCCCAAGCCCTGCCCGCCATCGCGCTGCACTACGGCAGCGCCGCTCCGCTGGCAGAACTGCGCGTCTTCGACACCGTGGTCGTCGAGCCCGGCCACGGCCATGATCCGCAGCAAGCCCGCGCGATGGGCACCGAGCTGTATGCCTACGTCTCGGTCGCCGAGGTGCAGGCGTCGCGCCCGTACTACGCGCGCATTCCTGCTGAATGGAAGATGGCGCGCAACGGCGCATGGAACTCCGAGGTGATCGACCAGACGCCCGCAGCCTGGCCCGAGTTCTTTGCCACCGAGGTGGTCGCGCCGCTGTGGCAGCGCGGCTACCGCGGCTTCTTCCTGGACACGCTCGACTCCTACCGCCTGGCGGCCCAGTTCGACGAGGCCGCGCAGCAGGACGGCCTGGTGCGCGTGATCGAGACGCTGCACGCGCGCTTTCCGGGCATCCAGCTCATCCAGAACCGGGGCTTCGACATCGTCCCGCGCGTGAAGGACAAGATCCGCATGGTGGCCGCCGAATCGCTGTTCCGCAGTTGGAACGCGAAGGCGCGCCGCTACGAAGAAGTGAGCGCCGCAGACCGCGAATGGCTGCTGGGCCAGTTGCGCACCATCCGCGACCAGCATGGCCTGCCCGTGCTCGCCATCGACTACGTGCCGCCGCACGACCGCGCGCTGACGCGCCAGACCGCTGCCGACATCGCCGCGCTGGGCTTTACGCCCTACGTGGCGGACGCGAAGCTGGAGACCACCGGCATCGGCAGCATCGAGGCCGTGCCGCGCCGGGTGCTGGTCGTCTATGACGGCACGGACAGCCCGGCGCTGAACTACACGGGAGCGCACCGTTTCCTGCAAATGCCGCTGAACTACCTGGGCTACACGGTGGACTATGCCGACGTTCGCGATGGCGCGCCGCCCTCCGTGTTGGCGGACCGCTACGCAGGCATCGTGATCTGGTTCACCGGCTACATGGCCGAGACCCACGTGACGGCATTCAACCGCTGGCTGAATGCGCGGCTGGACGAGCGCATCCCCCTGCTGGTGCTCGGCAGCTTCGGTTATGCCGCGCCGCCGTCGCTCTACACCCGGCTGGGCATCGAACCTGCGGTGGCCACGTCCCGACAGCACATCACGCGCCAGAGCCCATTGCTGGGCTTCGAGGCCCCGCCCCAGCCACTGGCCGGTCCCCGCTACACCTGGAGCGCCACCAACCCACCCGCACCCGGCAGCGCCGAGCCCCTGGTCGAACTGCGCGACGAACGCGAGCGGGCCCTCATCGGCGGCGCGCTCATGCCCTGGGGCGGCTTCCTGATCAATCCCTTCGTGATGACCGAGGTCTTTGGCACCGGCCTCATGAACTGGGTGGCAGACCCATTCGCGCTGCTCACGCGCGGCCTGCGCCTGCCCCTGCTGCCCGTGCCCGACGTGACCACCGAAAACGGCCGTCGGCTGCTGTTCACCCATATCGATGGCGACGCCTTCCCCTCACGCGCCGAGCTGCCGGGCAGCCCGTTTGCAGCAGACGTGATGCGCCAGATCATCGCAAAGTACCCCACCATCCCACACGCCGTATCGGTCATCGAAGGCGAGGTCGCGCCCCACGGCCTGCACCCCGACCTCAGCCCGCAGCTCGAAGACATCGCACGCAAGATCTTCCAGCTGCCCCACGTGGAACTGGCCAGCCACACCTACTCACACCCCTTCCGCTGGGACACCAGCGTGCGCCACGGCATCTTCGGCGGCGAGTCCGAGGCGGCAGACAACCTGCCCGTACCCGGCTATACCATGGACCTGACGCGCGAGATCGTGGGCTCCACCCAGTACATCAACGACCGCCTGGCCCCGCCCGACAAACGGGTCAATATCCTGCTGTGGTCCGGCGACACGGCGCCGAACGCCCAGGCGCTGGAGATCACCGAGCGCGCAGGGCTGCTCAACATGAACGGCGGCGACACCTCCATCCGCGCCACCGCCCCCACGCTGACCAAGGTGGGCGCCCTGGGCATCGTCAAGAACGGCTACCTGCAGGTCTATGCACCCGTCACCAACGAGAACATCTACACCAACCTCTGGAAAGGCCCGTTCTACGGCTTCCAGGACGTGCTGCAGACCTTCGCCATGACCGAAGCGCCGCGGCGCATCAAGCCGGTCGGCATCTACTACCACACCTACATCGCCACCAAGCAGGCGGGCATCACCTCGCTGCACAAGGTGTACCGCTGGGCTGCCGCGCAGCCGCTGCACCCGGTGTTCCCGTCGGAGTACATCCGCAAGGTGCGCGATTGGCACAGCATGGCCATTGCCCGCGAAGGCGACGGCTGGCGCATCCGGGGCGACGGCGAGCTGCGCACGCTGCGCCTGCCGACCGCACTGGGCCTGCCCAGCCTCGCCGCCAGCCAGGGCGTCGCAGGCTGGCACGAGGCCCCCGAGGGCACCTACGTACACCTGACCGGCGCCAGCGCCTGGCTGCGCACCGGCACGGCGCCTGGCGCCACGCGCCCCGCGCTCTACGAAGCCAATGCGCGGCTCGCCGCCTGGTCGCCGCGCACAGACGGCACCGGCGTGGATTTCTCGTTGCGCGGCCATGCGCCGCTGCAGTGGAGCCTGCTGAACGCCGAAGGCTGCCAGGTTCGCTCCGAAGGCCGTATCCTGCCCGCCACCCCTTCTCGCGCCTCCGCCACACCGTCCCGCGCCTACCGACTGCCCCATGCTGCTGCCGATATCCAGATCCTATGCCCGGCCCGCTGAGCGTCCTGTCCTCACCCCCGCATGGCTGATCGCGCTGCTGGCTGGGCTGGTAGGCGGCGGTCTGTGGCTGCTGTACCCGCGCCAGGACCTGGAGCGGCGCCTGGCCACATCCACCGCCAGCGCCGACATTGCGCTGTCCGTGGCCTACCTGCGCAACCTGCTGCGCAGCGACCCCGGCAACGCCGAACTGCACCTGCTGCTGGCACGCCAGCACGTACTGCTGGGCGAATACCCCGAGGCGCGCGAAGCGCTCAAGCCCGTGGAGGTCAATCAGGATCCGCAGATCGTGCGCGAGCGCGCGTGGGTCACCTGGGAGATCGACTACGCCGAATTCATTGCCATCCCTGTCGATGACGAAGAACACCGCGCGCCCCGGCGCGAAGTGCTCAGGCAGAAACTGCGAGCACTCGGTCAGTTCAGCTGGCCCACCGAACGCCAGGTGCAATTGGGGCTGTGGGCCGCGCAGTTTCAGGACCGCGCGCTGGTGGCACAAGGCGGTCGTGAACTGGCCGAGAACCAAACCGACCCGAACGAAGCCGCTCGCCTGTACGAGCAGGCTGCACGCAACGCGCTGGGTGTGTCGGACTACCAGGGCTGCGCCGACCTGTACCTGATGGCGCGGCGCGCCACGCCCGACCCGCAGCGCGCCAAGGCGTACTTCCTGGCCGCGCTGGACGCCCTGCAATCAGGCAACCGTCCGGCGGACGCGCTTGCGCTGGGCGATCGCGAGATCGGCCCTCTCGCCAGTGACCCGCAGGTGCTGCTGCGCATGACGCAGCTCGCGCGCGCCGCCGCGCGGCCCGATGTGGCCGACCGCTACATGCGCATGCTGCTGCGCATCGCGCTGATCCAACCTGCAAACGATGGCACCGCATCGCAGCTGGCCCGCTTTGATGACGGAGCACACTGGTTGCTGCCACCGCAGTTCGCCATGCAGGCAGCCCCGGGCGCTTGGCGCGCCGTTCCCGTCGCGCAGGCGGAAAACAAAACCCCGCACATTCCCGCGCCCACCCTGCCGTTCGACGACAAGGTCTATACGCTGGCCTATGAGGTCTTCCTGGAAAACCGCAAGCAGGACGATGCCTGGGCCGTTGCGCGCGCCGCCGTGCAGCAGCGCCCGCAGGACATCGCATGGCGCGAGCGCCTGGCCAAGGTGTCCGAATGGACGGCGCGTCCGGCCGTCGCCCTGGAGCACTGGCTGTACATCGCCCGCCAGACACAGCGCGACGACGCCTGGCAGGCCGTGTTGCGCATAGCGCCCGGGCAGTTCGACGACCAGGCATTGGTGCAAGCCCTGCATTACCAGTTGCGTGGCAACCCCACGAACATGGAACTGGTTCGAGAGCTGGTCGATGCCTACGAGCGCCTGGGCGAGCCTCAGCCCGCCATTGACTACCTGGAAAAGCATGGCACCTCCATCGAAGCACGCGAACTGCTGGCGCGACTGTGCGAGCGCGCGGGCCAGCCAGAGAGGGCCCTGCGGCATTGGCGCGACCTGTTGGCACGACCCGGTGCTCTGACGCCTGGGCGTGCGCTGCAGGCCGCCGTGCTGGCCATGACGCTGCGCCAACCGCAGCTCGGGCTGCCCTGGCTGGAGGCCGCGCGAAGTGGTGACATTCCCGAGGCCGACGCGCAGGACTACTGGCGCACGACAGGCCATCTCGCCGAAGGCCGCCAGCGCCATGCCCTGGCGGTGGAAGCGTACCGCAAGCTCATCGACCTGCCCCACGCCGAGGCAGACGACTACGACGCGCTGATCCGCCTGCTCAAGGACGAGCATCCGCTCGAAGCCGCGCGCATCAACGAACTGGCATGGCAGCGGGTGCCCGACCCCTCACACCTCATCGAGGCACTGTCCTTCCATGTCAGCCGCAGCCGCTGGGCCGACGCCACGCGCCTCATCC
The DNA here is from genome assembly GCF_047607405.1 of Acidovorax sp. GTDB lineage: Bacteria > Pseudomonadota > Gammaproteobacteria > Burkholderiales > Burkholderiaceae_C > Acidovorax. Next base: position 17,623 of record NZ_JASGDA010000098.1, read on the forward strand.
GCAGCGTCGAATCCCCCACCGCCGCGCAGCAGCCTGCCGCAGCCGCCCTGCAGGCCCTGCCGGAATACCTGCGACTTGTCGGCACGTACTACCAGAACCAGGGTCAAGGTGAGCGCGCCCGCCGCTTGTACGAGGCCGGACTGCGTCTCGCGCCTGACTCGGCGGACATGCGCAGCGCCCTGCTCTGGCTGTTCATCGACAGCAACGATGCCACGTCGCTGCGCCAGTTGCTCGCCAAGCACGAAGCCCGCTGGAGCCAGGACGAGGGAATGCACGATACATTGGCCTCGGCCTGGCAAGCGCTGTCGCTGCCCCAGACCGCTCTCGACCGCTATCTGAAACCGCGCGTGCGCAGCCATGCGAACGACTTCCTGTGGCTCATGAATTACGCGGATGCGCTGGACCAGAACCAGCAGTCCGACCAGGCATGGCGGCTGCGGCGCAGCCTGATGGCACAGCAGCGCCAGCAGATGCGGGCCGCCACCCCCACAGAGGTACGTCAGCGCTGGCTGACCGAAGAGGGGCTGGACACAGCCCGCCGTCTGGCGCGCGCCCGGCTCGCGCTGATGCAGCGCCCCGGCGATCCGGCGCTGGACGTGCTGCGCGAACTGTTGCGCCTGGACCGCGATGCGCAGGGCAGCCTGTCCAACGCCGCCGCCGAAACCGCCATCGGGTGGCTCCAGGACGCGGGCGAGTACAACGCCGAGCGCGGCTTCCTGTGGCACCAGTACGCACGATCCCAGGGCCTGCGCGCCAACCGCCCGCTGTGGGCCGACATCACGCTGGCCCTGGCCGAGGACGACAAGGCAGCCACCGGCCAATTGCTCGACACCTTCGACGAACGGCTGCCGCGCTACGACCGCGTCAACGCAGCCCGCGCCGTCGACGACGTGCGTCTGGCGCAAAGCGCCGCCTTCGAGGGGCTGGAACATCAATATGGCGACGAGACCCTGCACTTGCAATTGACCGAGACCCTGCTGTCCTTCAGTGACCACGCGGGCGGCACGTTGCGCGCGCAGCGCCTGTCGGGCCTCGACGAACGGGCGCTGGAGGAAACCGCCCACGTCGCCTTCAGCCCGCGCCTGTCCGTCGATCTGAGCCACGCCCGCATCCTGCGTGATGGCACCCGCGCCGACGTGGTGACGAACCCGCCCAACGAAACCGCCGCCCAGGCCCGCCTGAACTGGCGCCATGCCGACGGCGAAACCCGCTTCACCCTGGCCGAGCGCAGGAGCTTCGCCACCTACCACCCGGTGGAGGTGGAGCACGAGCAACGCATCGACAACCGGCTGAAACTGCGCATGTCCTTCGGCCTGAACCTGCCCACGCAGGACAGCCTGGCGCTGCGCATCGCGGGCATGAAGGACCGCGTGTCCGCCGCCCTGCGCTACCAGCCTACGCGCCAGGACGCCGTCACCATCACGCTGTGGGGCGAGCGCTACCAGTTGCAGACCGGCGGCGCCCTGGGCAGCGGACGCCACGCCATGGCGTACTACACCCACACCTACCGGCAGGACGCGCCACAGCTGGAGTTTGGCGCCTTCGCGTCGTACCACGGCTACCGCCGCGCCGACCTGTCCCGCCTGTCCGCACGCGACGAGGGCTATCGCCGCTACCTGCCCGACACGTCGGACGGACCGGGCATCGACTACTTCCTGCCCGACAGCTTCTACTTCTACGGCCTGCAGGCTTCCACCAACATGCGCTTCGAGGAGGAGTACAGCCGCAAGCTGCGCCCCTACGCCCTCGCCAGCCTCACCTGGCACAGCCGCTACGGCGCGGGCTACGGCCTGCGGCTGGGCCTGGCCACCAGCGTGCTGGGCGCCGATCACCTGCGCTTTTCCTGGGGCTACGAGAAGGCGGGACTCAAGACGGACGGCCCGTCGCGCGAGCTCGAAGTCTCCTATCGCCTGCACTTTTAACCCATCCACGAGGACCATCGCCATGCGCTCCACCACACACTTCCTGCGCCGCTGCACCCTTCTGGCCGCCACTGCCACCCTGGCCCTGCTGACCGCCTGCACCACCACCGACCGAGGCCGCGCCCCGGCGCTCGAACGCCAGGCCACCTGGGCCGTGCTGCCCTTCGCCAACCACACCGAGACCCCGCTCGCGGGCAATCGTGCCGAATCCATCGCCGAGGCGCTGCTGCACGCCCAGGGCGTGGGCCGCGTGGTGCGCTACCAACCCGCCGCCCAGCAGGAGGCGTTGTTCGATGCGGGCGACGCCAAGCGCCAGCAGGAAGCCCTGGCCTGGGCGCGCGAGCAACAAGTGCGCTACGCGCTCACGGGCGCGGTCGATGAATGGCGCTACAAGGTCGGCGTGGACGGTGAGCCAGCGGCGGGCGTCACTCTGCGCATCATCGACGTGGCCTCGGGCGACACGCTGTGGTCGGGCGCGGGTGGCAAGAGTGGATGGAGCCGCGAAGCCCTCTCCGCCGTAGCCCAGAAGCTGATCCGCGACCTGCTGGGCACGGGCCTGTCGTCCGCGCGCTGACCCTCTACCCGCCACCGCCCCCATGTCTCCTCCTCCACCCCAGACCGCCACAGGTACACGCCGCACGGTTGCACAACCCACGCCCACTGCGGGCGGCGGCAAGCACCTGCCCGCCACGCTGCTCGGCAAGCTGGCCATTGCCGACACCCGCCCCGCAGTGATGCTGGGCGAGACGGTGCTGCTGCCCGTGATTGCCATCGCGCTCGGCCTGCTGGTCAACCCGCAAGACGCGCTGTGGGCCAACGCCGCCTTCCCCTGGGCGTGGCTGGCGCCAGTGATCCTTGCATTGCGCTACGGGCCGCTGTCTGGCCTGGGCGGCGCATTCGTGCTGCTGGCGGGCTGGCTCGCGGTGAATCTGGGGCACTGGCATCAGTTCCCGCAGGTTTACTTCCTGGGCGGACTGATCCTGGTCATGCTGGTCGGCGAGTTTTCCAGCCTCTGGCGTGCTCGCACACGCCGCGCCGAAATCACTCAGGGCTACCTCGACCAGCGGCTGGAGCACCTGGTGCGCCAGCACTACCTGCTGCGTCTGTCGCACGACCGGCTGGAGCAGGAACTGATAGGCCGCCCCATGTCCATGCGCGACGCGCTGGCGAGTCTGCAAAGCACCAGCGGCAGCGCGCAAGGCCCGGCCACGCTGCTGCGGCTGCTGGCCCAGTACTGCCAGCTGGAATCGGTGGCACTGTACCCAGCCACGGACGAAGGCATCGACGAAACACCGCTGGCCCAGACCGGTCGCATGCCCGCCCTGCGCGCCAGCGACCCACTGGTCATGCAAGCACTGGAAACCCGCAAGCTCTGCCATATCAGTCAGGCTCTGGCCAACCAGCAGAACAGCCAGTACCTCGTGGCGGCGCCGCTGCTGGACCTGGGCGGCGACATCTACGGCATGCTGGTGGTGGACGAGATGCCCTTCTTCTCGCTGCAGGACGAGAACCTGCAGACCATCAACCTGCTGCTGGGCTACTACACCGATGGCCTGGCCACCCAGGCGCTGGCCGCTCCCATCATCGAGGCCCTGCCCCAGTGCCCTCCCGGCTTCGCCTTCGAAGCCCAGCGTCTGGCCCACGTCTACCGTAGCACCCAGGTCGGCAGCGTGATCGTGGCGCTGGAATTTTTGCCCCGCAGCATTGAGCGCAGCCTGCCCGAACAGATCCTGCGCCTGAAGCGCGAGTTGGACGAAACGTGGCTGTGCGAAGGCGGCGAGCGCCAGGTGCTGGCGCTGCTGATGCCCTTGGGTAGCCGTGCAACTGCCGAGGGCTACATCGCGCGCATCGAGCAGTGGAGCCAGCAGAGCACCGGCCAATCGCTGGCCGAGGCGGGCGTGTTTCCGCACGTGATCGTGCTCGATGACGGCAAACCGCTGGATGCCCTGCAGCGCATCGTGCGCATCGCGGAACACCATGCTTAACATCAAGTTCGGCCTCTCCGCGCTGTTGCTCGAAATTGGCGCCTGGACGAGCCAGGCCCTTTTGCAGGGCCATTCTGACGCTGCCCTCTCCGCCTACCTGGCCGCCCATGCGGGCGCCAGCGTGCTGCTGTCATTGGCTGTGCTGCCGCTGATGGCCTCGGCGCGCGCGCGCCCGCGCTGGGCCGTGATCGCACTGACCGCGGTGGTCAGCTTCGCCGTGCCCGTGGCGGGCTTCATCAGCATCCTGCTGGCCGTCGTGGTGGTGCGCATTTACCAGACACCGGTGCGGCCCGAGGATTTCGGCTCGCTGCAACTGCCCGAATTCGACCTGCACCAGCGCATGCAGGGCAATTTTCGCCAAGCGGGCCTGCGCTCATTCCTGAGCAACCCGCAGGCCCCCGCACAGGCGCGCATGAGCGCCATGGTGGCGCTGCAGTTCGTCTCGGGCCGCGTGGCCTCGCCGCTGCTGCGCGCCGTGCTCAGCGACGCCAGCGAAGATCTGCGCCTGCTGGCCTACGGCATGCTCGACTCCCTGGAAAAGCGGGTCAACCGCGCGATAGACGCAGAGCTGGCGGCACTGCGCGAAGCCCAAGCCGATGAAGGCGGGCACACACCCGGACCGCGCACGCTCGAAGCTGCACACCGCCTCTCCGATCTGTACTGGGAACTGGTGTACCAGCAACTCGTGCAAGGCGATCTCCGCGACCACGCCATTCGGGAATCGCTGCGGTATTGCGACCTGGTGTTGCAACACCACCCCGCACATCCGCAACTCACCCTGCGGCGAGGGCGCCTGCTGCATGAGCAGGGCCACTTGCAAGAAGCGGTCGACGCATACGCCCGTGCCCGCGCCCAGGGCCTGCCCGCCACGCGCGTGCTCCCCTACCAGGCCGAGTTGGCCTTCAAGCGACGGGATTTCTCCGAAGCTCAGGCCCTGGTGCGCGAGCTGGGGCAGTGGGATGCACTGCCCCGCTTGCGCCCCCTGATCGACTACTGGGACATAGCGCAATGAGCCCTGACGCCCACCCCAAGGCCGCCGACGCCGACATCGCCCTGGTACTCGAAGGCACCTTCCCTTATGTGAGCGGCGGCGTATCGAGCTGGATCAACCAGATCATCCGCGCCTACCCCGAGTACCGCTTCGCCATCGTCTTTCTGGGCAGCCGACGCGAGGACTACAGCAACTTCCGCTACAAGTTGCCGTCCAACGTGGTGCATTTCGAGGAGCATTTCCTCTACGACCACCTCCAGGCCGATGGCCTGCCGACCAGACGCCGGGGCGACCCGGCGGCCTTCGAGCTGGTGCGGTCGCTGTTCGGGATGTTCGAGCGCAAGGCTCCGGTCGAACAAGCCCTGCCCCTGCTGCAGCAGGTGGTGCGCGAGATGCAGCCCGGCGGAGCGCTGGAACTGGATGACTTCCTGTACAGCGAGCGCGCCTGGGAACTGATTTGCGACGGCTACCGCTGGCATTGCACGGACCCGTCGTTCGTGGACTATTTCTGGACGGTGCGCATCATGTACCGCCCGCTGTGGCTGCTGGCGAGCGTGGCGCGCAATCTGATCCCGGTGCGTGTGGCACACAGCGCGTCCACGGGCTACGCAGGCTTTCTGGGCGGCATCCTGAACCAAACGCGCGGCACGCCGCTCATCCTGTCGGAGCACGGCATCTACACCAAAGAACGCAAGATCGACCTGTTCAAAAGCGAGTGGATACGCGACAACCGCAACGTGTTCCAGCGCGATCCGACCGAGCTGTCGTACTTCCGCCAGATGTGGGTCTGGTTCTTCGAGTGGCTGGGCCATTACTGCTACGCAGCGGCCGACCCGATCATTGCGCTGTACGAGGCCAACCGCCAGCGCCAGATCGCCGACGGCGCGCAGGCCGAACGCACCTTCAACATCCCCAACGGCATCGCCCTGCAGCGCTTCGCGCCGCTGCGCGCTCAGCGTCCGGCCGAGCCACCTCCCGTGCTGTGCCTGATTGGCCGCGTAGTGCCCATCAAGGACATCAAGACCTTCATCCGCGCCATGCGCCGTGTGGTGAACCAACTGCCGAGCGCCGAGGGGTGGATCGCGGGCCCCGCAGAAGAAGACCCAGCCTACGCCCAGGAATGCGAGAACCTCGTGCGCAGCCTGGGGCTGGAGAACCACGTGCGCTTCCTCGGCTTTCAGAAGGTGGAGGATCTGATGCCGCGCATCGGCCTTGTCGTGCTGTCATCCATCAGCGAGGCTCTGCCCCTGGTGCTGCTGGAGGGCTACGCCGCAGGCGTGCCCACCGTGACCACCGACGTGGGCTCGTGCCGCCAGCTGGTGGAAGGGCTGGGCGAGGAGGACCGGGCCCTCGGCCCTTCGGGCCGCGTGGTGCCCATTGCCGAGCCGCAGCAGTTGGCAGACGCCGCGCTGGAGCTGCTGCAGGACACGGATGCGTGGCAGGCCGCCAGCCAAGCAGGCATCGCGCGCGTGGAGCGCTACTACACCGACACCATGATGTTCGACCGCTATCGCCGCGTCTATGAAGACGCCTTCGCGCGCGCACCTGGCCAGGAGGCGCACTGACATGGCCGGCATAGGTTTCGAGCTGCGCCGCATGCTGCGCAGAAATACCCTGGTGAGCCTGGTGCAGGCCTACACCTACGCGAGCGTCATCGGCTCCGGGCCTTGGGTGTTCTCCATCGTGGGCATCCTGCTCATCGGTATCTTCAGCGCCAGCGTAGTCATCCCCTCGGTGCTGGTCACGCAGTTCCAGACCTCGGTCACCTACCTCGTCGCCAGCAGCCTGATTCTGACCGGGCTGGTGCAGCTGGCCTTCACCCGCTACGTCTCCGACCGCCTGTTCGAGAAACGGCGCGACCGCATCCTGCCCAACCTGCACGGCCTGCTGCTGGTGGTCATGTTGACGGCCAGCGCCCTCGGCACGCTCGCGCTGTTCGTGGTGCTGCCGGGCGAGGGGCTGCTGTACCGCATGCTCATGCTCGCGGGCTTTGTGGTCATGTGCGGCGTGTGGGTGCTGACCATCCTGCTGTCGGGCATGAAGCGCTACAAGGTCATCGTGGCGCTGTTCGCCGGGGCCTACGCGCTCATCGTCGCCGCCGCGCTGCTGCTGCGCCCGTGGGGGCTGGAGGGGCTGCTCGCCGGCTTCACCATCGGCAATTTCGTGCTGCTGGCGGGCATGTGGGTGCTGATCGTGCGCGAGTTCAACCCCGAGGGCCGCCTGATCGCCTTTGACTTCCTGCGGCGCGATTTGCTCTATCCCTCGCTGATGGTCGTCGGCCTGCTCTACAACCTGGGCATTTGGGCGGACAAGTTCATGTTCTGGTACTTCCCGCCCACCTCGGACGGCATCATCGGCCACCTGCGTGCGTCCATCATCTACGACCTGCCCGTATTCTTGGCCTATCTGTCCATCATCCCCGGCATGGCGGTGTTCCTGGTGCGCATCGAGACCGATTTCGTCGAGTTCTACGACAAGTTCTACGACGCGGTTCGCAGCGGCGGTTCGCTGGAATACATCGAGTCCATGCGCGACGAAATGGTTTACTCCATCCAGCAGGGCCTGTCAGAGATCGCAAAGATCCAGACCCTGGCCGTCCTCATTACGCTGGTGGCGGGTCCGTCCATTCTCTCGCTGCTGGGCATCTCGCGCCTGTACCAGCCGCTGCTGAACGTGCAGGTGGTGGGCGCCGGGCTGCAGGTGGGGTTGATGGCCGTGCTCAACGTGTTCTTCTATCTCGATCAACGTCGCATCGTGCTGCTGCTGTGCCTGCAGTTCGTGCTGCTCAACGTCGCGCTTACCGGCCTGACGCTTTGGGCGGGCGCTGCGCTCTATGGCTATGGCTTCGCGGTGGCCACGCTGTTGACACTTTGTACGGGCTTGCTGCTGCTGTCGCGGCAGCTCAACCGGCTGGAGTACGAGACTTTCATGCTCCAATGAGCCTTTTTCGCCGCCGCCCACCATGCGCCTACTCCTTGCCACCGCCTTCGCCCTGTCCACCCTTCTCACCGCCTGCGGCGGCGGCAGCAGCGGCGGTAGCGGAGGCGATGCCAACGAGCAGGCCCCATCAGGCAGCAACCGTGTGAGCGTGCAGTTCACCGAACCGGAGGCAGGAGTCGTCTTCACCACCGGCCAGCCTCTGGCCGTGGCCGCGCGTGTGACAGCGGATGGCGCCAATGCCGCCGACGGTACCGCCGTGCAATTCAGCACCGCATCTGTGTCCGCCAGCGGCATGACGAGTGCGGGCCTGGCCACGGCCAGCCTGAGCGGCGTACCCGCCGGGCGTCAGTCGCTGCAGGCCACCGCCGTGGCGGGCGGCAGCACGGCCAGCACCACGCGCACCGTGTACCTGCGCCCGGCGCCCTCGGCTCTGCAGGTGCTCCTGCCCGCCTACTTCTACCCGACAGGCAGCGGCGCCACGGCGTGGGCGGCCATGATCGCGGGCGCGGCGGCCTACCCGGGCGCACGCATTACGGCCATCCTGAACCCATCCAACGGCCCGTCCAGCAGCGCCGATTCCATCATTGCCAGCACCGCCAGCAGCTTCGTGAACGCGGGTGGCCAGCTGGTTGGCTACGTCAAGACTGGCTGGGGCCAGCGCTCGGCCAGCACCGTCAAGAACGAAATCGACGCCTACTTCAGCTACTACCCAGGGCTGATCCGGGGCATCTTTCTGGACCAAATGGCCGCCACCAGCACCGAACTGGCCTTCTACGAGGACGTTTACCAGTACATCAAGGCCAAGGATTCCAGCCTGCTTGTGATCGGCAACCCCGGCGCCATTCCGGTGGCAGACTATGCCCAGGCGACCGACGTGCTGGCCACATTCGAGGGCAAGGGGAGCACCTACGCCAGCTATGACCCACGCACGCTCGCGACCGACTGGGTCTATACCCAGTCCAACGCCAAGCAGGGCGCACTGATCCATAACGTCGCCGACTGCGCGGCCATGCAGACGGCGCTGCAGGCCGCCGCCTCGGCGCGCAACCAGGCGGGTTGGGTGTACATGACCGACCGCGAGTACGAGCCCAGCACCGGCGTGGGCAACCCCTGGGGCGGCCTGCCCACGTACTGGACCGCTCTGCTGGACGCGGTGCAGCGCACCAACGCAGGGCAGGCACTGGCGCCCTGCGCCTGATGCTCTGGCCAGAATGGCGTCAATGGCAGGCGGCTGGGTTCAGCGCAGGCTCAGGCGCTGCCAGCCCTGCCACTGCCCGCCCGGCGCCACGGTGATGGGCGTCATCACCTGGGCCGCCTCCACGCACAGCATGCGGGCATGCCCGCCGGTCGGCAGGTCGGCCAACGCCTTGTCTCGGCCAGGATTCCAGACAACGGTCTGGGCCCAGCTCGGGCTTTGCGCGATGGACAAGGCGTGCGCCCCGTCGCGCAGCAGTAGCGGCTCGGGCGTGGCCTGGTAAACGCGGTCGAATTCGGCGTCGAAACGCAGGGGGCTGACTCCCGTGGCGTGGCTATCCGTCACGGCGTCCCATTCGGGCTGGCCCTGCAGACCTTCGAGCCGGACATGCGCGATGTCGTCCACGGCGAAATAGGTGTGGAGAGCCCCGGTGAAGGTCAGCGGCTGCGCATCGGTGTTGCGCACGTCCAGGGTCAGCTGCAACTCGCCCGGGGTCAGTTCCAGCCGCAGCCGGGCTTCAAAGTCCTGCGGCCAGTAGGCGCGCGTGGCGGGGCCAGCGGCCAGGCGCAGCACCAGGCGCCCTTGCCCAGCCTCCAGCACCTGATCTTCGAGCGCCCAGGGCAGGTTGCGCGCGAAACCGTGCTTGGGCAGCGCACCGCGCAGATTGAACTGAGGAAAGCAAACCGGCACGCCGCCGCGGATGGCGCTGCGGCCATCGAAGGCGCTGGCCGGGCTGAGGTAGAGCCTCTCACGACCGCCCGCGACCCAGGACACGGCGTGCGCGCCATGCCGCAGCACGCGCAGGCTGTCGCCGCAGGGCAGGCTCAGGACGATGGCAGGCTGGCCGCGAAAGGCTTCGTGGCGCAGCGTGGCTTCAGCCATTGAGTTCGTCGGCGCGCGCCTGCGCTGCGGCGAAGTCCAGGTCGCCGCTGTAGATGGCGCGGCCGCAGATCACGCCTTCCACGCCCTCGTCTTCCACGGCGCAGAGCTGCTCGATGTCGGCCATGTTCGACAGCCCGCCCGAGGCGATGACGGGGATGGACAGCGCCTGCGCCAGCTTGACCGTGGCCTCGATGTTGATGCCAGAGAGCATGCCGTCGCGGCCGATGTCGGTGTAGATGATGGACTCGACGCCCCAGTCCTCGAACTTCTTGGCCAGGTCGATGACCTCGTGGCCGGTGAGCTTGCTCCAGCCGTCGGTGGCGACCTTGCCGTCCTTCGCGTCCAGGCCCACGATGATGTGGCCGCCGAAGGCGCTGCAGGCGTCCTTCAGGAAGCCGGGGTTCTTGACCGCCGCCGTGCCGATGATGACGTAGCGCAGGCCGCCGTCGATGTATTTCTCGATGGTGTCCAGGTCGCGTATGCCGCCGCCCAGTTGCACGGGGATGTCGTCGCCCACCTCTTTCAGGATGGACTTGATGGCGCTGTAGTTCTTGGGCGTGCCCGCGAAGGCGCCGTTCAAATCCACCAGGTGCAGGCGGCGCGCGCCCGCATCCACCCACTTGCGCGCCATGGCGGCGGGGTCTTCGCCGAAGGTGGTGGATTGGCCCATGTCGCCTTGCTTGAGGCGTACGCAGTGGCCGTCCTTGAGGTCGATGGCGGGGATGAGCAGCATGGTGGACTTCAGGGGTTCCAGTGGAGGAAGTTGCGGTAAAGGGCGAGTCCGTGCTCGGCGCTCTTTTCCGGGTGAAATTGCGTGGCAAAAATATTATCGCGTGCGATGGCGCAGGCAAATATCGCGCCATAGTCCGCCTCGCCCGCGACGTGCGCCGCGTCGTGCGGGCGCACGTAGAAGCTGTGGACGAAGTAGTAGTAGCTGTTGTCCGGCACGCCTGCCCAGACGGGGTGGGCTTTTTGCCGCACCTGGTTCCAGCCCATCTGCGGCACCTTGTAGCGGCTGCCGTCGGGCTGGGTGCGGCCTGCCAGGTCGAACTTGTGGACCTCGCCATGGATCAGGCCCAGGCCCGGCGTATCACCCTCGGCGCTGTGGTCCAGCAGCATCTGCATGCCCACGCACACGCCGAACAGCGGCTTGGACGCCGCCGCTTCGAGCACCGATTCGCGCAGGCCCGAATCGCGCAGCTCGCGCATGCAGTCGGGCATGGCGCCCTGGCCGGGCAGCACGATGCGCTGGGCGGCACGCACCTCTTCGGGGCGCTGGGTGACCACCACGGTCCAGCCGCTGCCCTGCGCGGCGGCCTGCACGGCCTGCGAGACGGAGCGCAGGTTGCCCATGCCGTAGTCCACCACGGCGACGGTTTTTGCTTCTATATTCATAGCTGCCAGCGCTTGCCAGATAAGCGTTAGAGGCCGATTTGGCTTGAAATTTTTACAAAGAACCCTTGGTGGACGGGACGACGCCCGCCGAGCGCGGGTCGCGCTCCAGCGCGGCGCGCAGCGTGCGGCCGAACGCCTTGAAGATGGTCTCGCACTGGTGGTGGGCGTTGAAGCCCTTGAGGTTGTCGATGTGCAGCGTCACGCCCGCGTGGTTCACGAAGCCCTGGAAGAACTCATACACCAGCTGCGTGTCGAGCTGGCCGATGCTGCCCGCCGTGAACTTCACGTCCATGTGCAGCCCCGGACGACCCGAGAAGTCCACCACCACGCGGCTCAGGGCCTCGTCCAGCGGCACGTAGGCATGGCCGTAGCGGCGGATGCCCTTCTTGTCGCCCACGGCGCGCGCGAACGCCTGGCCCAGGGTGATGCCCACGTCTTCCACCGTGTGGTGGCCGTCGATGTGCAGGTCGCCCTCGCAGTCGATGCTGAGGTCGATCAGGCCGTGCCGCGCGATCTGGTCGAGCATGTGGTCGAAGAAGCCGATGCCCGTGTGCAGGCTGGCCTGGCCCGTGCCGTCGAGGTTGACGCGCGCGGTGATGCGCGTCTCGGCGGTGTTGCGGCTGACCTCGGCGATGCGGTCGGCCAAGGAGTCGGGCGTTGCTGCGGAAGGGACGAGTGCGGATGAAGTCATAACGAGGCTTGCAGGGCAGCCAGCATCTGTGCGTTGTCTTGAGCGCTGCCTACCGTGAGGCGCAGGCAATTGGCCAGCAATGGGTGCATTGTAGAAACGTTCTTGACCAGCACCTTGCGGTTTTTCATGCCTTCGTGGGTTTTCGCAGCGTCTGGCACGCGCACCAGCACCATGTTGGCCTCGCTGTCCCACACCTTCTGGATGCCCGGCATGCGGCGAAGCTGCTCGACCAGGGTCGTGCGCGCGGCGCGCAGTTCCGCCGCCTGCGCGGCGAACACGTCGACGTGCTCCAGCGCGAACAACGCGGCCTCGCAGTTGAGCACGCTCACGTTGTAGGGCGGGCGCACCTTGTCGATCTCGGCCACCAGCGCGGTCGGGCCAATGAGGTAGCCCAGGCGCACGCCTGCCAGGCCGAACTTGCTGAGCGTGCGCATCAGCAGCACGTGGCCATGGCGCGCGGGCTCGGCGCGGATGTTGTCCAGCCAGCTGCGGCGGGCGAAGGGCTGGTACGCCTCGTCCATCACCACGATGCCGCCCTGCGCGGCCACGGCGTCGATGATGCGCTGCACCGCGCCCTCGTCCCACAGCGTGGCCGTGGGGTTGTTGGGGTAGGCGATGTAGGTGATGGCGGGCTTGTGCTCGCGGATGGCGGCGAGCATCGCGGCCTCGTCCAGCTCGAAATCCGCCGTGAGCGGCACGCCCACGAAGTCCAGCCCCTGCAACTGCGCGCTCATCGGGTACATCACGAAGCCCGGCATGGGCGCAAGCACCACGGCACGCTGGCCAGGCTGCGCGCAGGCCGTGGCCAGCAGGGTGATGATCTCGTCCGAACCGTTGCCCAGAATGATGGCGCTGCCTTCGGGCGCGCCCGCATGGGTAGCCAGCGCAGCCTTCAGGTCGTTCTGCCGCGCGCCAGGGTAGCGGTTGACGGGCAGCGCGCCCAGCCGCTCGCCCAGCGCCTTTTGCAGCGCGGGGGGCAGGCCGAAGGGGTTTTCCATCGCGTCCATCTTCAAATAGCCGGTGGCGTCGGCGACGGAGTAGGCGTGCATGGCGCGCACGTCGGGGCGGATGCGGTCTAGCGGAGAAGTCATGGGGCTGCGGGCAGTTCGTCCGGGGTGGACAGAAAGGGGTTGAGGATGGTGAGCGAATCGACCTGCTGGCCGTGCTGCAGGTCTTCGGTCAGCAGGTAGGCGCAACCTTGCTCTTGCGCGGCGGCCAGCATCAGGCAGTCCCAGTAGCTATAGGCGGTGTCGTCCTGAATGGCCCATGCCAAGTCCACCGTGGCCTCGTCCACCGCAAGCGGTTGCCAGCGGCGATAGCTGCTGACCAGGGCGCGGGCCTCTTTGACCGGCAAGCTGGGGGCCACGCGGCGGAGGTTGGCGTACAGCTCATGCAGCACCTGCGTGCTGATGCGGCCCGCACGGGACTGCCAGCACCACGCGAGCCATGCGGAGGCAGCGCTTTGCTTGGCGGGGTCGCGGGGGTCCTGCGCGTAGAGCAGGACGTTGGTGTCAACGAAAACGGTCGAGTCGCTCGGCATAGATCTCATCGCGCCGCAGGTAGGTTCCCTCGAACGGCAGGGGCTTGAACTTCAGCGCCTCGCGCATGGCCTGCCCGTAGGCATCGTCACGGCGCATCTTCTCGGCCAGCATCTCGCCCACCAGCCGCGACACGCTGGTATTGCGCTTCGCCGCCTCGATGCGCGCCCATTCGAGCGCGCTGTCTTCGACGGTGATGGTGACGTTTTTCATGGAAATCAGTTTACACGAACTTCGTGTTACACGAAATTCGTGCTTGCTAATGCCAGTTGCATGCCTTTACCGATAGTCCACTTGATGCGTGCGGCAGTACTGCAAGCCGCCAAAGCGGCGCTCGCTGCCCCAGCAGAATCGACCCTCCGCATAACTGATCTTGGCATCACAGGCACAGCAGACCAACTTGCCCTTGCGCGGATCAGTCAGTCCTTGAGGCATGGTTTTGACCTCAGCATGCGATGTTGTGGGCAAGGGCTTTTGATCCTTCGCCTTTGCCTTTGCCTGCCGGTATTCCTTCTGATGAGCCATGCAAAGCATCGCGCCATCAAACCTGTCGGCGTTGTTGGTACAAAACGCCTGCTCGGCAGCAGAAAGAGGTTTAGCGCAGGTTGCGCAAACGGTCTGATGAGCAACAGGCTTTGCTACTTGTGGCTGCCTTGCCGCAGATGACAAGGGAACCACCGCCGCGTCCACCTTTTCACGCGGCTTCATGAATTCAGGCAACGCCAGCAAATCCTGCGACCGATGCTGTCGACACAGCAACTGTGCCCACTCCTTGACCGTATCGGCCCCACGCACATTGGCAAACAAGCTCAACGTCTTGATCACCGAAAGCTCGCCGTGTACATACTTCTCGCGCCATGATGCAAACTGATCTGCTTTGATCACATTGGACGAGTCAAACACATCCCGCACAGGGCGATGGATATGCGCCTTGGGATTGACGAGCACTACATGCCGGAACTCAGGCTCCTTCTGGATACGTCCGCTAATGCCCAGCCGAGCCAAAAGTTTGACCAGCACGTTTTGGTGTCTGCGGCTTTGCTCCAGTGGTGAAGGAATCCCCCAGGGCTTTCCCTTGCCATACGAAACGGAGAATTCACCAAACTCATTGATGTGAAGATCGCCGTTGTATTGCTTGGTCTCCAACAGATAGAAAACGAAACCACGCGAAATCAGCAAGTGGTCGATCTGCGCCACGTCTCCGTCAACATTCAGGCGCAGATCGTGAATGACCGCAAGGTTGTCATCTGATGCGAAGTGGTTGTCGAGGTAGTGCGCGGCATCACGCTCGCCGCGTATGCCTTCTCTCAGTGCCCACAACTCTCTCACTAACCAAGCCTGCTGATCGCTGTCCAGCATGGGGGATTCCTGCAAAGACTCCAGCAGCGCCAGACGCTTGCTCTTGTCGTCTGCGGACTTGATAAGCATCCAACTCTCCTCAGCCTTTCAACCGCATCTCCGCAGCCTGCGCGTGCGCCTGCAAACCTTCGCCGTAAGCCAGTTCGGCAGCGATGGTGCCCAGCACTTGCGCGCCCTGTTCGCTCACTTCGATGAGGCTGCTGCGCTTCTGGAAGTCATAGACACCCAGCGGCGACGAGAACCGCGCCGTGCCGCTGGTGGGCAGCACGTGGTTGGGGCCTGCGCAGTAGTCGCCCAGGCTTTCGGACGTGTACGCGCCCAGGAAGATCGCGCCCGCGTGGCGCAGCAGCGGTTCCCAGCGGTGCGGGTCGCGGCTGCTGACCTCCAGATGCTCGGGCGCGATGCGGTTGCTGATGGCGCAGGCTTCTTCCATATCGCGTGTCAGGATCAGCGCGCCCCGGCCTGTGAGGCTCTTGGCGATGATCTCGGCGCGGGGCATGGTGGGCAGCAGGCGGTCGATCTCGCGCTGCACGGCTTCGATGTATGCGGCGTCGGGGCACAACAGGATGGACTGCGCCAGTTCGTCGTGCTCGGCCTGGCTGAACAGGTCCATCGCCACCCAGTCGGGCGGCGTGGTGCCGTCGGCCAGCACCAGGATTTCAGACGGCCCCGCGATCATGTCGATGCCCACGGTGCCGAACACGCGCTTCTTGGCGCTGGCGACGTAGGCGTTGCCGGGGCCGGTGATCTTGTCCACCTTCGGGACCATGGCGGTTCCGTAGGCCAGCGCCGCCACGGCCTGCGCGCCGCCGATGGTGAAGGCGCGCGTGACGCCCGCCACGTAGGCGGCGGCCAGCACGAGTTCGTTGCGCTCACCCTGCGTGGCGGTGGCGTCGCCCGTGCCCCCCGTAGCCACGCTGCCGCGCACGGGCGTGGGCACGACCATGATGATTTCCTGCACGCCGGCCACGTGCGCGGGGATGGCGTTCATGAGCAGGCTGGACGGGTACGCAGCCTTGCCGCCGGGCACGTAGATGCCCACGCGGTCGAGCGGTGTGACCTTCTGGCCGAGCAGCGTGCCGTCTTCGTCGCGGTAGCTCCAGCTCTCGCCGCTGGCCTTCTTCTGCGCCTCGTGGTAGCTGCGCACGCGCTGGGCGGCGGCTTGCAGCGCGTTGCGCTGGGCGGCGGGAATGGCGTCGAACGCGGCCTTGAAGTCGGCCTGGGTCAGCTCCAGCGCGGCCATGGACGGGGCGCTGAGGCCGTCGAAGCGGGCCGTGTATTCGAGCACCGCCGCGTCGCCGCGTTTTTGCACGTCGGCCAGGATGTCGGCCACGCGCTGCTCGATGGCGGCGTCGGTGTCGGCGGACCAGTGCAGGCGCCGGGCAAAATCTTGCTCAAAAGTGGCGCTGGCGGTTGATAGACGGGCGGGAGCAGCTACTAATTTCATAGTCATTCAATCTCCAGATCAGAGGCGTTCTGCACGTAGAACTCGTGCAGCTTGGCCCGCAGCAGGGCCTTGTCGGGCAGTTGGGTCTGGTATTCGGCGATCAAGGCGGGCGAGGTGCTGCGGCTCAGTGCGTATTCGACGACTTCGTCGTCCTTGCTGGCGCACAGCAGCACGCCGACGGCGGGGCGCTCGTGGGGCTTTTTCACGTCGCGGTCGAGGGCTTCGAGGTAGAAGTTGAGCTTGCCCAGGTATTCAGGCTCGAAACGGCCTACCTTGAGTTCGATGGCGACCAGGCTGTTCAGGCCGCGATGGAAAAAGAGCAAGTCCAGCGCGAAGTCGCGCCCGCCGACCTGCACGGGGTATTCGCTGCCGACGAAGCAGAAGTCGCGGCCCAGCTCGATCAGGAAGTCCCGGAGCCGGGCCAGCAGGCCACGGTGCAAGTCGGCCTCGGCGTGGCCTGGGGGCAGGCCGAGGAATTCGACGACGTAGCTGTCTTTGAAGACGCTGGCAACGTCGGAATGAATTTGTCTCGCCAATGGTGAGACTTTTGCGGGAGTCAAAACAGTGCGCTCGAACAGGGCTGTCTTGAATTGCCGCTCAAGTTCTCGGCTACTCCATTTCTCCTGCGCGGCCATCCGCAGATAAAACTCGCGCTCCTCGGGGCGCCTGCTCTGGCCCAGGATGATGAGGTGATGCGTCCAGGACAATTGTCTCGGCAGTGATGAGACAAATTCCCCATGGGGGTATGCCTCGTAAAACTGCCGCATCCGGAACAGGTTGGCACGGGTGAATCCCCGCAACCCTGGCTGCGTCTGCGCCAGATAGCGCGCCAGTTGATCGACCACCCCATCGCCCCATTCCGCCGCCGCGATCTTGCGGCTGATGCGCTCTCCGATCTGCCAGTACAGCCCGATCAGCGCGGTGTTGACCGCCTGCACGGCCTGCTGCCGGGCGGTGGCGATCAGGCCCGCGATATCGGCGAAGTCGGCTGGCGGCTGGGTCATGGCCTTAGCTGACGGCCCCGGCAAAGGCGTCGATGATGCGCCGCAGCGGGGCCTGCTTCAGCTTCAAAGCGGCCTGGTTGACGACGAGGTGGGAGCTGATGTCCATGATGCGCTCCACCTCGACGAGGTGGTTGGCCTTGAGCGTGTTGCCGGTGGAGACCAGGTCCACGATGGCGTCGGCCAGCCCGGTGAGCGGCGCCAGCTCCATGCTGCCGTACAGCTTGACCATGTCCACGTGTACGCCCTTGCTGGCGAAGAAGTCGCGGGCGATGGAGGTGTACTTGGTGGCCACCTTCAGGCGCGAGCCCTGCTTGACGGCGCGCTCGTAGTCGAAGTCGCTGCGCACGGCCACGCTGACGCGGCACTTGGCGATGCGCAGATCCAGCGGCTGGTACAGGCCCTGGCCGCCGTGCTCGATGAGGGTGTCCTTGCCGGTCACGCCCAGGTCGGCGCCGCCGTACTGCACGTAGGTGGGCACGTCGGTGGCGCGCACCAGCACCACGCGCACGTCGCTCTGGTTGGTGGGCAGGATGAGCTTGCGCGACTTTTCGGGGTCTTCCAGTACCTCGATGCCTGCGGCGGCGAGCAGGGGCAGGGTTTCGTCGAAGATGCGGCCCTTGGAGAGGGCCAGGGTGATCATCGTCATGCTGTTGTGATCCGTTCAATGTCGGCGCCGATGCCGCGCAGCTTGGCTTCCATGCAGTCGTAGCCGCGGTCCAGGTGGTAGATGCGGTCCACCACGGTCTCGCCCTCGGCCACCAGGCCCGCGATGACCAGGCTGGCCGAGGCGCGCAGGTCGGTGGCCATGACGGTGGCACCCGAAAGGCGTTGCCCGCCCTCCACCACTGCGACTTTGCCGTTGGTGATGATGTGCGCGCCCAGGCGGACCAGTTCGGCCACGTGCATGAAGCGGTTCTCAAAAATGGTTTCAGTGATCGTGGAACCGCCCTGCGCCACGCAGTTCAGCGCCATGAACTGCGCCTGCATATCAGTCGGGAAGCCGGGGTATTCGGTGGTGCGGAAAGACTGGGCCTTGAGCGCACCGCCCAGCGCGCCGGGCGAACGCACACGCACGCCGTCAGGCACGGACTCCACCGCCACGCCAGCCTCGCGCAGTTTCTCGATCACGGCGTCGAGGTGGTCGGCACAGCCATGGCGCAGCAGCACGTCGCCGCCCGCAGCGGCCACAGCGCACAGGAAGGTGCCAGCCTCTACGCGGTCAGCCACCACGCGGTGGGTGCAGCCGTGCAGCCGCTCCACGCCCTGGATGTGGATTCGACTGGTGCCGTGGCCTTCGATCTTTGCGCCCATGGCGATGAGCATTTCGGCCAGGTCGGAGATTTCGGGCTCCTGCGCGGCGTTTTCGAGCACCGTCTCGCCTTGCGCCAACGTTGCGGCCATGAGCAGGTTTTCGGTACCAGTGACGGTGACCATGTCGGTGGTGATGCGCGCACCCTTGAGCCTCTTCGCGCGGGCGACGATGTTGCCGTGCTCGAACTCGATGCTCGCGCCCATCATTTTCAGTCCCTTGAGGTGCTGATCCACAGGGCGCGCGCCGATCTCGCAGCCGCCGGGCAGCGATACGTTGGCCTCGCCAAAGCGCGCCACCAGCGGCCCCAGCACCAGGATGGAAGCGCGCATGAGCTTCATGAACTCATAGGGTGCCTCGTGCGAGCGCAGGTCGCTGGCATCGAGGACGAGGCGCGAGCGGGCTTCATCCTCGAACCGGCTGCGCGCGCCCATGTGGTCGAGCAGGCGCAGCGCGGTCTTCACGTCCTGCAGACCGGGCACGTTGGTGAGCGTGACGGGGTCCGCCGTAAGCAGGCTGGCGAAGATTTCCGGCAGGGCGGCGTTCTTGGCGCCGGAGACGTGTACCTCGCCCTGCAAGGTGCGACCGCCGCGGATCAGGAGTTTGTCCATAAATATTGGTTAAATTGGCCTCTAGCGCTTATCCATAAAGCACCAGCAGCTATCAATAAGTGAGTAACTACGACTGCGCCGCCCATTCGGCGGGGGTGAAGGTCTTCATGGACAGCGCATGCACCTCGTCCGTCTGCATCCTGCTGCCCAGCGTGGCATAGACGCGCTGGTGGCGCGCAATGGGGCGCTGGCCCTCGAACTCGGCGGAGACGATGGTGGCGTACCAGTGGCGGCCATCGCCTTCCAGCGCGATGTGCTCGCAGGCCAGGCCCGCGCGGATGAGGTCTTTGAGTTGGTCGGCGGTCATGGTCAGTTCCGAATCTTGTAGCCGGTGCGCAGCAGGTACACCGCCAGCGCGCTCACGGCCAGCCAGGCCGTGCCGACGATGGCGAGACTGAGCCACGGCGAGGCGTCGCTCTGCCCGAAGAAGCCGTAGCGGAAGCCGTCGATCATGTAGAAGAACGGGTTGAGGTGGCTCACCGCCTGCCAGAACGGCGGCAGCGACTGGATGGAGTAGAACACGCCCGACAGAAAGGTCATGGGCATGATGAGGAAGTTCTGGAACGCCGCGAGTTGGTCGAACTTGTCGGCCCACAGCCCCGCCACCAGCCCCAGCGTGCCCAGCAGCGCCGCGCCCAGCACGGCGAACACCAGCACCCATGCCGGTGCGGCAAACTCGGGCCGCGCAAACGCCAGCGTGACGATGAACACCCCCAGCCCCACCACCAGCCCGCGCAGGGTGGACGAACCCACGTAGGCCCAGAACCAGGCCCAGTGCGACAGGGGCGTGAGCAGCACGAACACCAGGCTGCCCATGATCTTGCTCTGGATGAGGCTGGACGAGCTGTTGGCAAAGGCGTTCTGCAGCACGCTCATCATCACCAGGCCGGGCACCAGGAAGGCGGTGTAGCTGATGCGGTCATAGACCTTCACGTGGTCTTCGAGCACGTGGCCGAAGATCAGCAGGTACAGCACCGCCGTGAGCACGGGCGCGGCCACGGTCTGGAAGCTCACCTTCCAGAAGCGCAGCACTTCCTTGTGGAACAGGGTCTGCCAGCCGGTCATGCCGCCTGCCCCATGACTTGCAGGAACACGTCTTCCAGGTCGGGGCGGCGTATCTCCATGTCGTGCACATCCACGCCCGCCACGCGCAGGGCGGCCAGGTGGCGCTCGGTCTCGGCGGCGTCGTGCGCGGGCAGTTGCACGATGCGGCCCGTGACCCGCGCCACGGCGGCCAGCGGCGGCGGCAGGGCGGTGTCGGTCTTGAACTGCAGCACGCTGCCGGATGCGGCCTGCAGCAGCTCGCTGGTACGGTTGAGCGCGACGATGCGGCCCGACTTGAGCATGGCGATGCGCCCGCACAGCGCCTCGGCTTCTTCCAGGTAGTGCGTGGTCAGCAGCACCGTGTGGCCCTGCTTGTTCAGGCGCGCGACGAAGTGCCAGAGCGTCTGGCGCAGCTCCACATCGACCCCCGCCGTGGGCTCGTCGAGCACGATGATGGGCGGCTTGTGCACCAGCGCCTGCGCCACCAGCACGCGGCGCTTCATGCCGCCCGAGAGCTGCCGCATGTTGGCCGTGGCCTTGTCGGCCAGGCCCAGGTTTTCCAGCAGCTCGTCGATCCAGGCGTCGTTGTTCTTCACGCCGAAGTAGCCCGACTGGATGCGCAGCGACTCGCGCACGTTGAAGAAGGGGTCGAACACCAGCTCCTGCGGCACCACGCCGAGCTGGCGGCGGGCGGCCGCGTAGTCGGCCTGCACGTCGTGGCCCAGCACGGCCACGCGGCCGCTGGTGGCGCGCGACAGGCCCGCGAGGATGCTGATGAGGGTGGTCTTGCCCGCGCCGTTGGGGCCGAGAAGGCCGAAGAACTCGCCTTCCTCGATGTCCAGGCTGACATCGTTCAGTGCCTGGAAGGGGCCCTTGGGCGTGGCGAAGGTCTTGGAGACGGCTTGGAAGGAAACGGCAGGCATGAAGCCCGCGATTTTACGGCCTTGCACCCCGGCGCGCTGGCCGGTGCGCGCGTCAAGCCACGGGCGTGAGCAGCAGCCCCACGCCGTACAGGCCCGCCAGGCTGCGCAGGCTGGGGGGCAGGCCCTGCACGGCAAAGGTCTTGCCCTCGTCGATGGCCTCGCGGCGGCACTCCAGCAGCACCGCCAGCGCCGAGGTGTCGTACACCGCCAGCGCGTGCGCGTCCACCACCACGCCGGGCTCGCGGTGCGCCTTCAGGCCCTGCAGCAGCATGTGCAGGCAGGCGGTGGCCTGGCGGTGGGTCAGCTCGGCGGGCAGGACCAGCATGTCGTCAGCCCTTGGTGGCGGCGCTGTTGCTCTTGTTGCGCGCGGCCAGGGTCTCGATCAGGCCGTCGATGCCCTTGGCGTTGATCTCCTGCGCGAACTGGCCGCGGTAGGTCTCCACCAGCCACACGCCCAGCACGTTCAGGTTGTAGATCTTCCAGCCCGCGCCGTCGCCGGGCGTTTTCTCCAGGCGGTAGTCGAGCTGCACCGGGTCGCCGCGGCCCACGATCTCGGTGCGCACCAGCACGTCCTTGTCCTCGGGCGCGGCGCGCAGGGGCTTGACCTGGATGGTCTGGTCGTTCACCTGCGCCAAGGCGCCCGCGTAGGTGCGCACCAGCAGCACCTTGAATTCGTCCTGCAGGCGCTTTTGCTGCTCGGGCGTGGCCTGGCGCCAGCCGGGGCCCACGGCGGCGGCGGTCATGCGGCGGAAGTTGACGTTGGGCATCACCGTCTTGTCCACCAGCGCGACGATGCGGTCCACGTCGCCGCTGCGCAGTGCCTTGTCGGACTTGATGGTGGTCAGCACGTCGGTCGAAAGGCGCTTGATCAGCGCATCGGGCGCCTCGTCCGCCGCCAGGGCGGCGCTGGACAGCCCCCAGGCGGCGGCGGTGGCCAGGCACAGGGCAAGGGTGCGTCGGTTCAGGGTCATGGTCGCTTCCTTTCAGGGTTCTTTGGGTAGCACGCCGTCGTTGGAGTTCCCCTCCTCGCCGTCGTCCGCCCGTCCGTTCACCTGGTTGTTGCGCACCTGCAGGTACACGTCGCGGGTGAAGCTGTATTTGTCCAGCGCCGCGCTGTCGAGCACCGAGCTGGCGCGCAGCAGGTTGGCGCGCACGTCCACGGCGCGCAGCACGTGCAGGGCGTTGCGGTCCGACACCGGCGTCACCCGGCCCACCAGGTCGCCCTTCCAGTCCACGGGCAAGGCCAGCGCGTCGCGCACGGTGGACGGGCCCAGGACGGGCAGCACCACGTAGGGGCCTGTGCCCACACCCCAGTGCCCGAGCGTGAGGCCGAAGTCCTGCTTGTAGCGCTCAATGCCCATCTCGCTGGCCACGTCGAGCACGCCGCCCAGACCGAAGAAGGTGTTCACGTTCACGCGCATGAAGCTGGACGCCGCTGCCTCGCCCTGCAGCTGCAGCGCGTTGTTCACGAACGACCACACGTCGCCGATGTTGGCGAAGAAGTTGCCCACGCCGGTGCGCACGGGCGAGGGCACGGCGTTCCTGTAGGCCGTCGCCATGGGCTTGAGCACCATGGTGTCCACGTGCTCGTTGAAGCGGGTCATGCTGCGGTTGTAGGGCTCCAGCGGGTCGCGCGGGTCCGGGTGGGCCACGGTGGTGGCGCAGCCCGCGAGCAGGGCCACGGCCAGCCCGGCGAGCAGGCGCGCGGCGGCGCTGCGCAGGTTCATCGTCGTTGTCGTCATTTCTTGCTGCCTTCTTCGGCCTTGCCGTAGAGGAACTGGCCGATCAGATTCTCCAGCACCACGGCGGACTGCGTGGCCGTGACCAGGTCGCCTTCGGCCAGGTTCTTTTCGTCGGCCCCGGCCTCGATGCCGATGTACTGCTCGCCCAGCAGGCCGCTGGTCAGTATCTTGAACGAACTGTCCTTGGGGAAGGCGTAGCGGTTTTCGAGGGCCAGCGTCACGCGCGCCTGGTAGGTCTTGCCGTCGAACGCGATGGATTCCACGCGCCCCACCACCACGCCCGCGCTGCGCACCGCCGCCTGGGGCTTGAGGCCGCCGATGTTGTCGAAGCGCGCCGTGATGCGGTAGCCGGGCTGGAAGTTCAGGCTCAGCAGGTTGGCCGACTGCAGCGCCAGGAACACCAGCGCCGCCGCGCCCAGCATGACGAACAGCCCTACCCAGAGATCGTTCTTGCTTCGTTGCATTTTTTATCTACCTCTCAAATGCTGAACATCATGGCCGTGAGGACGAAGTCCAGCGCCAGCACGGCCAGCGACGCCATCACCACCGTGCGCGTGGTGGCGCGCGCCACGCCCTCGGGCGTGGGCCGGGCGGCGTAGCCTTGCAGCAGCGCCACGAAGGTGACGGTGAAGCCGAACACCACGCTTTTGAGCACGCCGTTGCCCAGGTCGCGCCACACGTCCACGCCGCCCTGCATCTGGCTCCAGAAGGCGCCGTGGTCCACGCCGATCATCAGCACGCCCACCACCCAGCCGCCCAGCACGCCCACGGCGCTGAACACCGCCGCCAGGAGCGGCATGGTGATGACGCCCGCCCAGAAGCGCGGCGCCAGGATGCGGTGTACCGGGTCCACGGCCATCATCTCCATGGCGCTCAATTGCTCGCCCGCGCGCATGAGGCCGATCTCGGCCGTGAGCGAGGTGCCCGCGCGCCCGGCGAACAGCAGCGCCGCCACCACCGGCCCCAGCTCGCGCAGCAGCGACAGCGCCACCATCAGCCCCAGCGCCTCGGACGAGCCGTAGCGCTGCAAGATGTAATAGCCCTGCAGCCCCAGCACGAAGCCCACGAACAGGCCCGACACGATGATGATGGCGAGCGAGTAGTTGCCCAAAAAATGGATCTGGTCGCGCACCAGCGCGGGCCGCGCCAGCGTGGGCCCGGCCAGCCGCAGCAGCTGCGCGAACAGGCGCGCCGCCATGCCGATGTCGGCCAGCTTGCTGCGCACCGCGAAACCCACGTCGGACGGCTTGTACCAGCTCATGGCGTGCGCCCCCCGAACCCGCCGAAGTCCTGCTCCACCGACGGCCCGGCGTAATGGAACGGCACCGGCCCCGTGGGCAGCGCGTTGACGAACTGGTGGACCAGCGGGTCGCTGCTGGCGCGCACCTCGTCGGGCGTGCCCTGCGCGGCCACCACGCCCGCGCCGAGGATGATGACGTGGTCCGCCAGGCGGAAGGTCTCCTCCAGGTCGTGCGAGACCACGATGCTGGTCAGCCCCAGCGCGTCGTTGAGCTGACGAATCAGCTGCGCGGCCGTGCCCAGCGAGATCGGGTCCAGCCCCGCGAAGGGCTCGTCGTACATCACCAGCTCCGGGTCCAGCGCGATGGCCCGCGCCAGCGCCACGCGCCGCGCCATGCCGCCGGAAATCTGGCTGGGCATGAGGTCGCGCGCGCCGCGCAGGCCCACGGCGTGCAGCTTCATCAGCACCACGTCGCGGATCAGCGATTCGGGCAGATCGGTGTGCTCGCGCAACGGAAAGGCCACGTTCTCGAACACCGAGAGGTCGGTGAACAACGCCCCGAACTGGAACAGCATGCCCATGCGCCGCCGCGCCGCGTACAGCTGCGCCGTGTCCATGCGGCCCACGTCCTCGCCGTTGAGCAGCACCTGGCCGCTTTGCGCCCGCCGCTGGCCGCCCAGCAGGCGCAGCACCGTGGTCTTGCCGCCGCCCGAGGCGCCCATGAGCGCCGTGACCTTGCCGCGCGGCACGGTCAGCGAAACGTCGCGCAGGATGTCGCGTTCGCCATACGAGAACGTGACGTTGCGCAGCTCCGCCAGGACGGGAGAAACAGACATGCGGGAGGGGATGGGTCGAAGAAGGAAAAGGGTATTGTCGCGGCTCGGGGCAACCCCTGGGTGTGCGATGGTAACCGAAACATACATTCACGTATGTTTGCTTTGATTTTGCTATTCTTTAGATAGCAGTATGCGCTTATACAGCAAGCTCTAGAGGCACTTTTGACCACAAAAAACAACGGCGCCCTGGGGCGCCGTCGTAGCCTGTGCCGGGCGATCAGCGCGGCAGGTCGGAGTAGCCCATCAGGAACTCGTCCACCGCCCGCGCGGCCTGGCGCCCTTCGCGGATGGCCCAGACCACCAGCGACTGGCCCCGGCGCATGTCGCCCGCCGCGAAGACCTTGGGTACGCTGGTGGCGTAGCCGCCGTCGAAGTCAGTCGTGGCCTTGGCGTTGCCGCGCGCGTCCTTGTCGATGCCGAAGGCGTCGAGCACGGCGGCCACCGGGCTGACGAAGCCCATGGCGAGCAGCACCAAGTCGGCCTTGTATTCCTTCTCGGTGCCAGGCACCTCGACGAACTTGCCGTCCTTGAATTCGACCTGCACGGTCTTCAGGCCCGTGACCTTCTTGCCGTCGCCGATGAATTCCTTGGTGGCGATGGCGAATTCGCGGTCGCAGCCCTCTTCGTGGCTGGAGCTGGTGCGCAGCTTGGTGGGCCAGTAGGGCCACACGAGCGGCTTGTTCTCCTGCTCGGGCGGCATGGGCATCAGCTCGAACTGCGTGACGCTGACCGCGCCGTGGCGGTTGCTGGTGCCCACGCAGTCGCTGCCGGTGTCGCCGCCGCCGATGACGATGACGTGCTTGCCGTCGGCGCGCAGTTGGCCCTTGAGCTTGTCGCCCGCGTTGACCTTGTTCTGCTGCGGCAGGAACTCCATGGCGAAGTGGATGCCGTCCAGGTCGCGACCGGGCACGGGCAGGTCGCGGCTTTGCTCGGCGCCGCCGGTCAGCAGCACGGCGTCGAAGTCTTTTTGCAACTGCTCGGGCGTGACCGTTTCCTTGGCCCAGTTGGTGACTTTGCTGCCTTTGCCCAGGCCGTCCTTGCCCGCCACCAGCACGCCTGTGCGGATGGTGACGCCTTCGGCTTGGAGCTGCTCCACGCGGCGGTCGATGTGCGACTTTTCCATCTTGAAGTCAGGAATGCCATAGCGCAGCAGGCCGCCCACGCGGTCGTTCTTCTCGAACAGCGTCACGTCGTGGCCTGCGCGGGCGAGCTGCTGCGACGCGGCCAGGCCTGCGGGGCCTGCGCCGACCACGGCGACTTTCTTGCCGGTCTTGTGCTTGGCAGGCAGGGGCTTGACCCAGCCTTCTTCCCACGCGCGGTCGATGATGGCGTGCTCGATGCTCTTGATGCCCACCGCGTCGTCGTTGATGTTCAGCGTGCACGCGGCCTCGCAGGGCGCGGGGCAGATGCGGCCCGTGAACTCGGGGAAGTTGTTGGTGCTGTGCAGCACGGCGATGGCGCTCTTCCAGTCCTGCTGGTAAACGAGGTCGTTGAAGTCCGGAATGATGTTGTTGACCGGGCAGCCGTTGTTGCAGAACGGCGTGCCGCAGTCCATGCAGCGCGCGCCCTGGATCTTGGCCTGCGCGGCGTCCAGCCCGATGACGAATTCCTTGTAGTGCTTCAAGCGCTCGCCCACGGGCTTGTAGCCCTCTTCGATGCGCTCGTACTCCATGAAGCCGGTGGTCTTGCCCATGATCGTGGTGTCCTTGTTCTCGTGGGTTTTACTTGGCGGCGACGGCGACAGGTTTTGCTACTTCTTTGGTAGCTGCTGGCGCTTGTCCAGCCTGCGCTAGAGCCATTTTTTGCTCATGAATTTCGCCCAGGGCGCGCTTGTACTCGGTGGGGAACACCTTCACGAACTTGGCGCGGGACGCGGCCCAGTTGTCCAGGATTTCGCGGGCGCGCTTGCTGCCCGTCCAGCGGTTATGGTCTTCCAGCAGCTTCTTCAGTTGCGCCTCGTCGGTCTGCCCGCGGTGCCAGATGCCGGGGGACATGGTGGCGGTCTGCTCATCGGCGGGCAGCACGCGCTCCAGCGTCACCATGGACAGGTTGCAGCGGGTGTGGAACAGGCCGTCCTCGTCATACACGTAGGCCACGCCGCCGCTCATGCCCGCGGCGAAGTTGCGGCCCGTCTTGCCCAGCACGGCCACGGTGCCGCCGGTCATGTATTCGCAGCCGTGGTCGCCCGTGCCTTCCACCACCGCCGTGGCGCCCGACAGGCGCACGGCAAAGC
Organism: Acidovorax sp.; assembly: GCF_047607405.1. Classification (GTDB taxonomy): domain Bacteria; phylum Pseudomonadota; class Gammaproteobacteria; order Burkholderiales; family Burkholderiaceae_C; genus Acidovorax. The sequence goes on from NZ_JASGDA010000098.1 coordinate 44,910, forward strand.
GCTCGCCCGCCACGCCGCTGAAATACGCCTCGCCGCTGGTGGCGCCATACATCACCGTGTTGCCCACGATGGTGTTGCGCACCGCGTCGCCACGGAAGTCGATGCTGGGGCGCACGACCACGCGGCCGCCCGACAGGCCCTTGCCCGTGTAGTCGTTCGCGTCGCCGATCAGGTACAGCGTGATGCCGTTGGTGAGGAAGGCGCCGAACGACTGCCCGCCCGTGCCTTCGAGCTGGATGCGGATGGTGTCGTCGGGCAGGCCCTCGGGGTGCACGCGCGTCACGGCGCCCGAGAGCATGGCACCCACGGAGCGGTTGACGTTGCGCGCCACCTCGATGAACTGCACGCGCTCGCCGTTCTCGATGGCGGGCTTGGCGCGCTCGATGAGCTTGCGGTCCAGCGTGTTCGTGATGTTGTGGTCCTGGACATGAACGTGGTAGCGCGGCACGTCGGCGGGCACGTTGGGCTGCGCGAACAGACGGCTGAAGTCCAGGCCCTTGGCCTTCCAGTGGGCGATGCCCGCGCGCATGTCCAGGAGGTCGCTGCGACCGATCATGTCGTCGAACTTCTTGATGCCCAACTGGGCCATGATCTGGCGCACTTCCTCGGCGATGAAGAAGAAGTAGTTGACCACGTGCTCGGGCTTGCCCGAGAACTTGGCGCGCAGCACCGGGTCCTGCGTCGCCACGCCCACGGGGCAGGTGTTGAGGTGGCACTTGCGCATCATGATGCAGCCCTCCACCACCAGCGGCGCGGTGGCGAAGCCGAACTCGTCCGCGCCCAGCAGCGCGCCGATGGCCACGTCGCGGCCCGTCTTCATCTGCCCGTCGGCCTGCACGCGCACGCGGCCGCGCAGGCGGTTGAGCACCAGGGTCTGCTGCGTTTCGGCCAGGCCGATCTCCCACGGGCCGCCCGCGTGCTTGATGGACGACCAGGGCGATGCGCCCGTGCCGCCGTCGTGGCCCGCGATGACCAGGTGGTCGCTCTTGCACTTGGTCACGCCCGCCGCGATGGTGCCCACGCCCACTTCGGACACCAGCTTGGTGCTGATGCTGGCGTGCGGGGCGACGTTCTTCAGGTCGTGGATGAGCTGGGCCAGGTCTTCGATGGAGTAGATGTCGTGGTGCGGCGGCGGCGAGATCAGGCCCACGCCGGGCACGCTGTGGCGCAGCTTGCCGATGTAGTCGGACACCTTGCCGCCGGGCAGCTGCCCGCCCTCGCCGGGCTTGGCGCCCTGGGCCATCTTGATCTGGATCTGGTCGGCGGACGACAGGTATTCCGCCGTCACGCCGAAGCGGCCCGATGCCACCTGCTTGATGCGCGAACGCAGCGAGTCGCCGTCCTGCAGGGGCAGGTCCACCTCGACGTTTTCCTCGCCGATCACGCTCTTCAAGCTATCGCCCTGCTTGATGGGGATGCCCTTGAGTTCCTGGCGGTAGCGGCGCTGGTCCTCGCCGCCCTCGCCGGTGTTGCTCTTGCCGCCGATGCGGTTCATGGCGACGGCCAGCGTGGCGTGGGCTTCCGTCGAGATGGAGCCCAGCGACATGGCGCCGGTGGCGAAGCGCTTGACGATCTCCTTGGCGGGTTCCACCTCGTCGATGGAGATCGCCTTGGACGGGTCGATCTTGAACTCGAACAGGCCGCGCAGCGTGAGGTGGCGGCGGCTCTGGTCGTTGATGATCTGCGCGTATTCCTTGTAGGTGTTCCAGTTGTTGGCGCGCGTGGAATGCTGCAGCTTGGCGATCGCGTCGGGCGTCCACATGTGGTCTTCGCCGCGCGTGCGCCAGGCGTATTCGCCGCCCGCGTCCAGCATGGTCTCCAGCACCGGGTCGTCGCCGAACGCGGCCTTGTGCATGCGGATGGCTTCCTCGGCGATCTCGAACACGCCGATGCCTTCCACGCGGCTCGCGGTGCCGGTGAAGTACTTGCCCACCGTCTCGGTGTTCAGGCCGATGGCCTCGAACAGCTGCGCGCCGCAGTAGCTCATGTAGGTGGAGACGCCCATCTTGGACATGATCTTGGACAGGCCCTTGCCGATGGCCTTGACGTAGTTGTAGATGGCCTTGTCGGCCGACAGGTCGCCGCCCAGGTCCTTGTGCATGTCGGCCAGGGTTTCCATGGCCAGGTAGGGGTGGACGGCCTCGGCGCCGTAGCCGCCCAGCACGGCGAAGTGGTGTACCTCGCGCGCCGTGCCCGTCTCCACCACCAGGCCCGCCGTGGTGCGCAGGCCCTCGCGCACCAGGTGCTGGTGGATGGCCGACAGCGCCAGCAGCGCGGGGATGGCGACCTGCGTGGGGCTCACGGCCCGGTCGCTGATGATGAGGATGTTGGCGCCGCCCTTGATGGCGTCCACCGCCTGCGCGCACAGGGACGCGAGCTTGGCCTCGACGCCCTCGCGGCCCCAGTCCAGCGGGTAGGTGATGTCGATGGTGGCGCTCTTGAACTTGCCCTGGGTGTAGTGCTCGATGTGGCGCAGCTTGGCCATGTCGGCGAAGTCCAGCACGGGCTGGCTCACTTCCAGCCGCATCGGCGGGTTGACCTGGTTGATGTCCAGCAGGTTGGGCTTGGGGCCGATGAACGACACCAGGCTCATCACGATGGCCTCGCGGATCGGGTCGATCGGCGGGTTGGTCACCTGCGCGAACATCTGGCGGAAGTAGTTGAACAGCGGCTTGTTCTTGTCCGACAGCACGGCCAGCGGGCTGTCGTTGCCCATGGAGCCGATGCCCTCCTCGCCGTTCTTGGCCATGGGGGCGAGCAGGAACTTGATGTCCTCCTGCGTGAAGCCGAACGCCTGCTGGCGCTCCAGCAGCGGCAGGGGCGCGGACTCGGGGCCGTTGGCGACGCTGCCGCCCACGCTGTCGAGCTTGATGCGCAGGTTCTCGATCCACTGCTTGTAGGGCTTGGTGTTGACGACGTTGGCCTTGAGCTCGTCGTCGTCGATCATGCGGCCCTGCTCCAGGTCGATCAGGAACATCTTGCCCGGCTGCAGGCGCCACTTGCGCACGATCTTGTTCTCGGGCACGGGCAGCACGCCCGACTCGGACGCCATGATGACCAGGTCGTCGTCGGTGATGCAGTAGCGCGAGGGGCGCAGGCCGTTGCGGTCCAGCGTGGCGCCGATCTGGCGGCCGTCGGTGAACACGATGGACGCGGGGCCGTCCCACGGCTCCAGCATGGCGGCGTGGTACTCATAGAAGGCGCGGCGGCGCTCGTCCATGGTGGTGTGCTGCTCCCACGGCTCGGGGATCATCATCATCACGGCCTGGCTGATGGGGTAGCCCGCCATGGTCAGCAGTTCCAGGCAGTTGTCGAAGGTGGCGGTGTCGGACTGCCCCGCGAAGCTGATGGGGTAGAGCTTCTTCAGGTCCGGCCCCAGCACGGGCGAGGCCATCACGCCCTCGCGCGCCTTCATCCAGTTGTAGTTGCCCTTGACGGTGTTGATCTCGCCGTTGTGCGCCACGTAGCGGTACGGGTGGGCCAGCGGCCACTCGGGGAAGGTGTTGGTGGAAAAGCGCTGGTGTACCAGGCCGATGGCCGAGACGCAGCGCTCGTCCTGCAAATCGAGGTAGTAGGCGCCCACCTGGTCGGCCAGCAGCAGCCCCTTGTAGACCACGGTGCGGCTGCTCATGCTGGGCACGTAATACTCTTTGCTGTGCTTGAGCTTGAGGTTCTGGATGGCGGCGCTGGCCGTCTTGCGGATGACGTAGAGCTTGCGCTCCAGCGCGTCCTGCACGATCACGTCGTTGCCGCGACCGATGAACACCTGGCGCAGGATGGGTTCCTTCTTCTTCACGGCGGGCGACATGGGCATGTCGCGGTTCACCGGCACGTCGCGCCATCCCAGCAGCACCTGGCCCTCGGCCTTGATGGCGCGCTCCATCTCCTGCTCGCAGGCCATGCGCGAGGCGTGTTCCTTGGGCAGAAAGATCATGCCCACGCCGTATTCGCCTGCGGGCGGCAGGGTCACGCCCTGCCTGGCCATCTCCTCGCGGTACAGCGCGTCGGGGATTTGGATGAGGATGCCCGCGCCGTCGCCCATCAGCGGGTCGGCGCCCACGGCGCCACGGTGGTCGATGTTCTCCAGGATCTTGAGCGCCTGGGTCACGATGTCGTGCCGCTTCACGCCCTTGATGTGGGCCACGAAGCCGAGCCCGCAGGCGTCGTGCTCGTTGCCCGGTGAGTACAGGCCGTGCTGTTGCAGGTGCTGGATTTCGGCAGCCGTGGTCATGGCGCTCTCCTCAGATTGTTTTCGCAGGGAGCGCAAGAATAGTGCAGTGCAGCAGGCGCAGCAAGCAGTTTAATCGGGGTCAGATTCCAATTAATTCACGCACAATTTTGGTGCCTTTTAATTGAGGGACACATCAAAATCAATAGCTGGTAGCGCCCACTGGATAAGCGCTAGCTGCCGATTTCACCTGGTTTTTCACTCCCCAAAACAGGCCGCCCGGGGCGCCCCCGGGTCAGGCGGCGGGGCGTGGCCTGTTGCAGCGTGTGGACAAATTCCGCGTCGCCCAGGGCCCATCCGCCCAGCAACGATGCGTTGAGCGCCGCCTCGTCGGCGCTGTCCACGCCCTCGTCCACCCGCGCCGCATAGGCCGCGTCGCGCGCGAAGGGGGTGTTGCCCAGCTCCCAGTACAGCCGGTGCGGGGTGATGAGCCTGTCGCTGCGCAGGCCCGCGTAGTGCCCGTGGCTGGACCAGCGAAAGCCCGCGGGCGAGTCGCACATGCCCTCGCGCACGGGAAGCAGGTCGAAGTGCGCCATGCACGGCAGCAGCCAGCGCTCGGCCTGCAGCACGGCGCTGCGGTAGCGCCCTTCCCACAGCGTGCCCGTGCGGTCGTGCCGCCGGTTGAAGTAGCGCACGTAGGCGCGGCCCACGCCCTGCATCAGCAGCGACAGGCCCTCGCCCGTCTGCGGGGTGGCGAGCAGGTGCAGGCTGCTGTCCATGAACACGTAGGCGTGGATGGCGACCTGCTGGCGGCGCGCGTGCTCGGCCAGCAGGGTCCACAGCGTCTCGCGGTCCGCCGCGTCGAAGAAGACGATCTGCCGGTTGTTGCCGCGCTGCACGACCTGGTGCGGGTGTCCGGCGAGGGCAAGGCGGGGAAGGCGGGCCATGGTTACTATGATTTCAGGAGCTGCCTGTGCCGTTCACACCTTGGTTTCAATACGTTTTTACATTGAAAGCAAGATATGACAGGCGCAAGCAGCTATTCTTTTTGAAGCAACCCGAAGCGGGCCGACAGCGCCCCGTCCAGCCCGAATTCCGCCAGGATGGCGGCCAGCCGCTCGCGCGCGCTGCGCTTTTTCTGGCCGGTGTGGCGCGCCACGATCAGCTCGTTCTTCATGCTGTGCTCCCAGCCCACCAGCTCCGTCACCGTCACCTGGTAGCCGCTGGCCTCCAGGTGCAGGCAGCGCAGCACGTTGGTGATCTGGCTGCCCATTTCGCGGGTGTGGATGGGGTGGCGCCACAGCTCGGCCAGGGGCGTGCGCGACAGGCTCAGGGCCTTGTTCTGGCGCAGGCACGCGGCCACCTCGGCCTGGCAGCAGGGCACGAGCACCATGGCGCGGGCGTGCTTCTCCAGCCCGAAGGCGATGGCGTCGTCGGTGGCGGTGTCGCAGGCGTGCAGGGCCGTGACGATGTCGAAGCGCTCGGGCATGGCATGGGCCCGCGCCGACTCGGCCACCGACATGTTCAGAAACCGCATGCGCTCGAAGCCCAGGTCGGCCGCGAGCTTCTGCGACGCCTCGACCAGCGGCGCGCGCGTCTCGATGCCGTAGATGCTGCCGCGCCCAAGCTGCTTGAAGAACAGGTCGTACAGGATGAAGCCCAGGTACGACTTGCCCGCGCCATGGTCGGCCAACAGCGGTGCATGGCCGCCCGTGGACAAGTCCTGCAACAGCGGCTCGATGAACTGGTACAGGTGATAGACCTGCTTGAGCTTGCGCCGCGAGTCCTGGTTGATGCGCCCGTCGCGCGTGAGGATGTGCAGGGCCTTGAGCAGCTCCAGCGACTGGCCCGGGCGCAGGTCGAGCTGCTCGGCGGCGGGCTTCATGCGCACCCCCTGCCCACGCCCAGCGCCGCCCAGCCCTCGGCGCCCAGGTCTTGCAGCACCTGCATGTTGCGCTCGTAGATCGCCTCGGCCTCGGGGAAGGCATGTACCGCGCGGTCGATGCTCTCCTCGCGCAGCAGGTGCAAGGTGGGATAGGGAGAGCGGTTGGTGCAGTTGGTCACGTCATCCGCCTGCGTGCCCGCGAACTGGAATTGCGGGTGGAAGCTGGCGATCTGGAGCACGCCGTCCAGGTCCAGTTCTTCCAGCAGGGCATCCGCGCGGCCCAGGAGGTCGTTGAACTCCAGAAAGTCCTGGAGGCAGTCCGGCACGATCAGCAGCGTCGTATCCCGCTCGTCCGCAGGCGCCTGGGCCAGGGCCAGCAGCTCGGCCCGCAGGGCCGCCAGCACCGCGTCAGCATCGTGCGCGCGGCACACCGCGTAATGGATCTGCCCCTTGGCATGCACGCCCTTGGCAAACGGGCAGAGGTTCAGCCCGATGACCGCGCGCTCCAGCCAGCGCACGGTGTCCTCGATCACGGTCGGCAGTGGCAGGGGTGAAGGCATGGCGCGGGCAGCCGGTGGAGAAGCGGAAAAGGGGCCGATTCTACGGGCGGCCTTTTCAGGCCAGCAGTTGCCGCCCCGTGAGGCGCGCGTGCTCACGCGCCGCGTAGCGGTCGGTCATGCCCGCGATGAAGTCCGCCACCACGCGCGCGCGGGCGTCGGCACCTTCGGCCGCCTGGGCGCTGGCCGCAAAGCTCGGCTTCATGGCGCCGGGGTCGGCCACGTAGGCGGCGAACAGGTCGCGCACCACCTGCCGGGCGCGGCCCGTCATGTCCATCACCTGCGGGTGACGGTACAGGTTGCGGAACAGAAAGCGCTTGAGCTCCTGCGACTGCGCCCGCATGGGCGCGCTGAAACCCACGAGCGCGGGCGCGGCGCGCACGGCATCCGCGTCGGCAGGGCGGGCATCGTGCAGCGCGCGCTGCGTGGCGTCGATCACGTCGTACACCTGGTCGCTCAACATGCGGCGGATCGCCTCGTTCAGCAGGCGACGCTGCGCCCGGGGTTCGCGCAGCGCCGGGTATTCGGCCTGCGCGGCGCTGCGGTAGCGGTCGAACAGGGGCACGTCGCGCAACTGCGCCAGCGTGAGCAGGCCGGAGCGCACGCCGTCGTCGATGTCGTGCGCGTTGTAGGCGATTTCGTCGGCCAGGTTGCACAACTGGGCTTCCAGGCTGGGCTGCTGGCGCAGCAGAAAGCGCTGGCCCACGCCGCCGGGCTCCTGCGCCTCCAGCGCCCGCGCATGGGCCTGGGAGCAGTGCTTGAGGATGCCCTCGCGCGTCTCGAAGGTAAGGTTCAGGCCGTCGAAGGCCGGGTAGCGATCTTCGAGCAGATCCACCACGCGCAGGCTCTGCAGGTTGTGCTCGAAGCCGCCGTGCTCGGCCATGCAGCCGTGCAGCGCGTCCTGCCCCGCGTGCCCGAAGGGCGTGTGCCCCAGGTCGTGGGCGAGCGATATCGCCTCCACCAGGTCTTCGTTGATGCGCAGCGAGCGCGCGATGGAGCGGCCGAGCTGCGCCACCTCCAGCGAGTGCGTGAGCCGCGTGCGGAACAGGTCGCCCTCGTGGTTCAGGAACACCTGGGTCTTATAGACCAGCCGCCGGAACGCCGTGGAATGCACAATGCGGTCCCGGTCGCGCTGGTACTCGGTGCGCGTGGGCGCAGGCGCTTGGGCATGGCGGCGCCCGCGCGATCGCGCGGGGTCGCAGGCATAGGGGGCGAGGAGTGGGTTTGAGGTCAAATCAGGCTCCAGCGCTTATCCAACAAGCGCCAGCAGCTATCAATCAAGGAGCAGCGCAGCAATCGTCGATCACCGCCCGCACCAGTGCATCCGGCGCGGGCCGCACCACCGCCTTGCCCGGCCCGTCGATGAGCACGAAGCGGATTTCTCCCGCCTCGTTCTTCTTGTCCACGCGCATCAGCTCCAGGTAGCGCCCCGCGTTGTCCTGCGCGTCCAGCACGGCGCCGCGCACCGGCAGGCCCGCACGTTCAATCAGCGCCGTCAGCCGCTGCACGAAGGCCGCATCCACCAGCCCCAGCCGCTGCGACAAATGCGCCGCCATCACCATGCCCGCCCCCACGCCCTCGCCATGCAGCCAGGCGCCATAGCCCATGCCCGCCTCGATCGCGTGGCCGAAGGTGTGGCCGAAATTCAAAATGGCGCGCAGCCCGGACTCCCGCTCGTCCTGCCCCACCACCCAGGCCTTGATCTCGCAGCTGCGCCGCACCGCATGGGCCAGCGCCGTTCGGTCGCGCGCCATCAGGGCGTCGATGTTCTGCTCCAGCCAGTCGAAGAAGGCCATGTCCGCGATCGGCCCGTACTTGATGACCTCGGCCAGGCCCGCGCTGAACTCGCGCGGCGGCAACGTGTCGAGCACGTCGAGGTCGCACAGCACCAGTTGCGGCTGGTAGAACGCACCGATCATGTTCTTGCCCAGCGGGTGGTTGATGCCGGTCTTGCCGCCCACGGATGAATCCACCTGCGCGAGCAGCGTGGTAGGCACCTGCACGAACGGCACGCCCCGCATGTAGCTGGCGGCGGCGAAACCCGTCATGTCGCCGACCACGCCACCGCCCAGGGCGAAGAGCACCGTTTTGCGGTCGCAGCCGCTGGTAAGCAGGGCGTCGAAGATCTGCTGCAGGGTTTGCCAGTTCTTGTATTCCTCGCCGTCCGGCAGCACGACCTCCAGCACACGGGCGTAGCGCCCCGCCAGGGCGGACTTCAGCCGCTGCAGGTACAAGGGGGCCACCGTGCTGTTGGTCACAACCAGGGCTGCTACGGCCGCTGGCAGGGCGTCGTATTGGCGAGCATCCCCCAGCAAGGCCGACCCAATGGCAATGGGGTAGCTGCGCTCGCCCAATTCGATGAGGACGCTGGATGAAGTAGTAGTCACAGGCATGGCACAGGGAATTGTCCCCATTATGAAAGCAGGGCACCCATAAAAAAGACCACCCTCCTGCACAGGAGGGTGGTTCGCTCGGTCGAGCCTGAATCAGAGGCGAGCGCCGTCGCTGCCGATCACCCCAGTCGCTGTCTGCCCGACAATTTCTATCATCACCTTGCGGCTATCTTCTCGGACCATTGTCGGAAATGACCTTGGGCGTAATGAACACAAGCATTTCACGCTTGGTCGATTCTTTGGTCTTGCTCTTGAAGAGATTTCCGACGACAGGCACATCGCCAAGCACGGGGATCTTGTTTTCTTGATTGGTTTCTTCCAACTCAAAAATCCCGCCAATGACAACCGTTCCGCCATTCTCGACGAGGATTTGAGTTTTTATATGTTTCGTATCAATTGCAACGCCTTGGTCAGTAGTTTCACCTCGGCTATCCTTGTTCACATCGAGATCGAGAATGATATTTCCCTCAGGTGTAACCTGCGGAGTCACTTCCAGCTTGAGTACGGCCTTCTTGAATGAGATCGTCGTGGCGCCATTGGGGGCCGTGACAGAATAAGGATATTCGGTCCCCTGTTCAATCAGTGCCTTGGTTTGATCCGCCGTGATGAGGCGCGGGCTGGAGATGATCTTGCCCTGGCCGTCGGCTTCCATGGCGGACAACTCCAGCGACAGAAAGCGAGTGGCCGTCGAATTGAAGATCGACAAGGCAAACGAGCCGACGGACGAGACGCTCGACACCGACGCTGGCAGATTCACGAAACTGCCGGTGGTCTCCAGGGCGCCAGTGGTGCTGTTCAGATTGGTACCGACACTGACACGGCTGCCGGTGGAGCCCCCGCCCAGGCGCACGCCCAGCGAGCGACCGAAAGTGTCCCGTGCTTCTACGATACGCGCCTCGATAAGAACCTGACGAACGGCCACATCAAGGCTTGCAAGAAGCTTCCTGACCTCTTCAATTTTTTCGGAGGTATCCGTTACGAACAATTGATTGGTTCGCGGCTCAGCAATCGCACTGCCACGCTCGGACAAGAATCGTGTCGATGCGCCACCGGAACCGGTGGAAGTGCTTGCCAATTGGGTCAGGATATCAGACGCCTTCGCATAATTCATTTGAAATGCCTGCGTCTTCAGCGGCTCTAATTTCTGAATCGCCTGGGCTGCCTCATAATCTTTCTTGGTCCGGGCATCAATTTCATCCTTGGGGGCGATCCACAATACCGTGCCAGACTTGCGCATGCCAAGCCCCTTGGCCTCCATGATGATCTGGAGCGCTTGATCCCAAGGAACGTCCTGCAAGCGCAACGTCAGCGACCCCGTGACTGTGTCTGATGTAACAATATTGAAATTGGTAAAATCAGCAATCACCTGAAGAAGTGATCTCACTTCAATATTCTGGAAGTTCAGCGAGAGCCTCTCCCCCGTGAACCCAGGGCCCTGAGTCAGCTTGGTTGGGTCAGTCTTCTTCTGGCGAATTTCAACCACGAATTGATTATCGCTTTGGTACGCGCTGTGTACCCATTCACCAGTTGACTCGATGAACAAGCGAACACGCTCGCCGGTTTGCGAGGCAGTAATCATTTGAACAGGCGTGCCGAAGTCAGTCACATCAAGTTTTCGACGCAGCCCTTCAGGCAGAGATGAACGCAAGAATTCTACAACGACGCCCTTTGCCTGTTGCTGCAAATCAACCCCAACTTGACTGCCCCCCAGATTTACAACAACTCGCCCAGCACCATCCGCGCCTCTGCGAAAATCAATATCCTTCAGCGGCAAAATATCGCTGCCGAAATTTTTCGAAGCAGCTTCATTATTCACAGGCTGCGCTATTTTCGAAACAGCCACAGGCTCAAGATACAACAGCAGAGATTTACCTTGAATTTCAGCCCTGTAGGATGTAGGCGATTTCAAGTTGAGCACAACGCGCGACCTGTCGCCCGCCTGGACAACATTGATCGATTTCAGATTTCCCTGATTCACATCGAACACCGATCGACCGGTGGAGTTGCCTGTGGAGGGAAGATCTATCGCTATGCGCGCAGGGGATTGGATCGAAAACCCAGTAGGCAATTGAGCCGGAGCCTCCGTCAAATCAATTTTGACAATCTCAGCACCACCTTGGATGCTTCCAGTCACAGCACTAATGGCACCCTGCGCATAGCCAGCGGCGCAAGCAGAAGCAATGGATGCGGCAGCAAAAAGGTTGCGGCAGTATTTCGAGAACAAACCATTAATTTGTATCATTTTTTACCCTCTTGCAAGTCAAGCGATGCAGTGCGCTCCACCCAATCTCCGGCAGCATCCTGCACTATTTCCCTTATCTGAATCGCTGTTTCCGTGATCCGTATGATCTTCCCGTAATTCTGACCCAAATAATTACCCACTTTTACCTGGTACAGCAGATTGTCAATCTTCAAAAGCGCGGTAGGCCCTCCCTTTTTATTCAAGCTCCCCACCATCTTCATGGAGTCCAGGGGGAACGCCTCCAGCGGCTCTTTTCTACGGGCCATTTCTGGGGCAATGAGGGTTGCGTTTGACGCAATCTGAACGGAATCCTTGCGAAGAGCTTGCATCAGCTTCATCTGATTAAACGGCTCAATCTGATCAGCGGCAGAATAGGACTCTGGTATGAATTTCTTGGGCTCAGTCAAGGGCGTCACATGCGACTTGGTGTTGGCGCGCTGATCAGCCATCCACTGACGCAATTCATCTTCCCCAGATGGAGCACACCCGGCCAAGAGAAGTAGCGCGCCCGCCATAGCGGCTGCACGATGCGACAACATCATTTCTTCCCCCCCGATTTCTTCTGCGCCTGGATTTCTTCAGAGTCCAAATATCGGAACGTGCGAGCAGTCGCGTCCATGGTCAGACTCGCTGAATCCTTGGCGCTCGGGGCGATATTTATATTGCCCAAGGTCACAATGCGGGACAGATTTGCAATATCCGAAGCAAACGCCCCCATGTCGTGATACTTCCCAGACACCCGTACAGCGATCGGAAGTTCAGCATAATAGTCGCGCACAACCACCTGCCCAGGCTTGAAAAGATCGAACTGAAGGCTTCGACCAAGACCTGCCTGATTGATATCGGAAAGCAATGCTGCCATTTCAGCCTTGCTGGGCAACTGCTTCTCAAGTTGTATCACATATTGCTGAATCTGCTCGCGCTGCTTCTTCAACGCTTCCAGGCTCACCGCCTTGGCCAACTTCTTTTGATAATCCTGGCGCAGCGCCGCCTCCTTGTCACGCTCCGATTGCAATTCGGTTTGGTAATCTGACAGCACAACAAACCACAGGACAACGGCCACGGCACCGGCTATGAACAGACATAGCAGGATTTTGGGCAACACAGGCCAGAGCGACGGGTCCCGCGAATCAAGGTTCCTGAACTGCTTCTGAACACTTTCCAGGCGATCAGAGAAGCCAATGACCTCAACTTCTTTTTTTGTTTTAGCCACTTCACTTCCTCCCTGGCATCGCAGCCGTCGCGCTGGCGGTGTCAATTGCCTTTTGGGCTTGACTTGCTCTCACCAACTGGAATCGCATGGTAAATGAGGCGACCCGCCTCTGATCCCGCTGACTCAGCGATATGTTGTTCGCAACAATCTCCACCAATTCAGGCTTCGCAAACCATGGCGTGTTGTTGGCAATGTTTTTCAATACCTCCGAAACCCGCTCATTGGATTGCGCCATGCCTTGCATGGTGATTGTCTGGTCCGCTTGCCGGAGCGTTGTGATATAGACTCCATCAGGCAACTGCCGTACCAGTTCATTGAGCAGATGAACCGGCAGATTTCTATCCGATTGCAAATCTTCCACTGCTTTCTGGCGCGCGCGCAGGGCTGCAATCTCGTCTTCGATGGACGCGATTTCCTTGATTTGGCCTTCCAGCACCTTGATCTCAGTCTGCAGGAAATTGTTCTTTGCCTGCTGGTCGGCGATCATCATTTGGAACCACCAATATATGCACCCAGCAATCGCCAGTCCTGCCAGGAATGCCCCGAACATCGTGGCCTGGAAAGCCTCTTTCCGGCGTTTGCGAGCCGCCTCCCGATGGGGAAGTAAGTTGATCAGAATCACTGCAGGAACCTCCGCATCGCCAAACCACAAGAGGTCAAATAAGAAGGCGCTTCACGCACCATCTTTTTCAGACGAACGGAACTTCCGATTTCCATGCCGTCAAACGGATTGACCGCGCCGCAAGCAAACCCCGTCTGCTGGGTAACCGCCTCCGTCAAACCGGGCAGGGGTGCCGACCCCCCGGCTAACATGATGTGATCCACTCGGTTGTAGGGCGTGCTGGTAAAGAAGAATTGCAATGCCCTGCCAATTTCTTGCGCCAAGCTATCCACAAACGGTCGAAGAACGGTGGATTGGTAGTCTTCCGGAAGGTCGCCACTTCGTTTCTTGCTCTCCGCCTCCTCGACCGAGAACCCATATTGCCGCACGATGAGCTGCGTCAATTGCGCCCCGCCAAATGCCTGATCGCGGTCGTACAGCACCTCTTCGTTGCGAATGACCTGCATGCTCGTTGTCAGCGCACCTACTTCGAACAAGGCCACCATCGCATCGACGCCCTTGCTGGGCAAGGCTTCGATGAGTCGCCCCGCCGCCAGCCGGGACGCATTGGATTCAATGTCGATCACGATGGGCTTGAGGCCCGCCGCCTCTGCCAGCCCCTGCCGGTCCTGGACCTTTTCACGGCGCGAGGCTGCAATGAGCACATCCACATCGCCCGGCGCGCTCTTGCTGGGGCCCACCACGCAGAAGTCCAGGCTGACTTCATCCAGGGAGAACGGGATGTACTGGTTGGCCTCCGACTCCACCTGGACTTCGAGTTCCTGCTCCGTCATGCCCCCGGGGAGCGTGATCTTCTTCGTGATCACCGCCGACGGGGGGAGGGCCAAGGCCACGTTCTTGGTCCGGGTGCCGCTCTTTTTGACGACGCGGCGCAGGGCCTCGGCAACCTCGTCGAATTTTTCGATGTTTCCATCGGTGATCCAGCCACGCTCCAGCGGCTCGATCGCGCAGCGCTCCAGGACCATGTTGCCCGCTTTATCACGCCCGAGCTCCACCAGCTTGACGCTGGAAGAACTGATGTCGATTCCCAGTAGCGGTGCGAACTGGCGACTGAACAAAGACCCCATTGAGATCAAGATTGGTCCCCTGTGACTTGCCAAAATGAGGCAACAAAACTTAACACTTCACATGAATGCTATCAGTAAGATAGTTCTCCAGCAAAGATTTTTCCCTGTGTAACGCTGAAGGAGCGTTGCCAAAAGCAGACGATTTTTTCTGCTTGCACAAGGGCATTCGGCAAGGGTTGAACCGCTTTCGGCAGCGCGTTCGAGGCCATGGCGGCGAGATTTCGGGCAGGTGCGGGGCGGCATTTTTATAATGCGCAGTCTTACCTGCCCGGAGCGATATGCCCTCCTCTCCATCGAAGCCCCCAGCCCCATCGGGTGCCCCTGCCGCTAGCGCCCGCCCTGCCTGGCTTCTGTGGTCCGTCCGCATTCTGGCCTGGGTGACGGGCTTGGCTGCGACCGCTGTGGTCGCCCTTGCGCTGACCATCGCCGTCGCGCTGGCCGTGGCCTATCCCAACCTGCCAGACATCTCCGACCTGGCCGACTACCGGCCCAAGCTGCCGCTGCGCGTCTATTCCTCCGAAGGGGCTCTGCTGGGCGAGTTTGGCGAGGAGCGGCGCAACCTCACGCCCATCGGCGAGATACCCAAGGTCATGAAGGATGCTGTGCTGGCGATCGAGGACGCCCGCTTCTTTCAGCACGGGGGCGTGGACTACAAGGGGATGCTGCGCGCGGGCCTGGCCAACCTGGGGCGGGTCAAGAGCCAGGGGGCATCGACCATCACCATGCAGGTTGCACGCAATGTTTATCTCTCTTCCGAGAAGACATTTACGCGCAAAATTTACGAAATCTTACTGACATTCAAACTCGAGCATTTACTGACCAAGGATCAGATTCTCGAGATTTACATGAATCAGATTTACCTGGGCAATCGCGCATATGGTTTTGCAGCGGCCTCGGAGAGCTATTTTGGCAAGCCATTGAAATCTGTCACGGTGGGCGAGGCCGCGATGCTGGCGGGTTTGCCCAAGGCGCCATCCGCGTACAACCCGATCAGCAACCCCAAGCGTGCCCGGTCCCGGCAGCTCTACATCATCGAGCGCATGGAGGAGAACGGCTTCATCACCGCGCAGCAGGCGGCGGACGCCAAGAAGGAAGAGATCAAGATCCGCACGGGCCCCGACAACACCCGGGTGCATGCGGAGTACGTGGCGGAGATGGCGCGCCAGCTCATCTTCGCTCAGTACGGCAACGACGCCTACACGCGCGGGCTGAATGTCTATACGACGCTCAATGCGGCGGAGCAAGAGGCCGCCTATGGCGCCCTGCGCCGGGGCATCATGGACTACGAGCGGCGCCAGCACTACCGCGGCCCCGAGAAGTTCGTCGCGCTGCCGACCAACCCGCAGGAAGTCGAAGACGCCATCGACGACGCCCTGGCCAACCACCCCGACAACGGCGACGTGCTCTCGGCCATCGTGCTGGAAGCGTCGGCCCGCAGGATCGTCGCGGCGCGGGCCAATGGCGACATCCTGGAGATCACGGGCGACGGGTTGAAACCTGCCCAATCGGGCCTCAGCGACAAGGCGCCGCCCAACATCAAGATCCGCCGCGGCGCCGTGATCCGTGTGGTGAAGACGCCCAAGAACGCCTGGGAGATCACCCAGCTCCCCGAGGTCGAAGGCGCCCTGGTGGCGCTGGACCCGCGCAGCGGGGCCATCCGCGCCCTGGTGGGCGGGTTCGACTTCGACAAGAACAAGTTCAACCACGTGACGCAGGCATGGCGCCAGCCGGGGTCGAGCTTCAAGCCGTTCATCTACTCGGCGGCGCTCGAAAAGGGCTTCACCCCGGCCACCGTCGTCAACGACGCCCCGCTGTTCTTCGACGCGGGCACCACGGGCGGCCAGCCCTGGGAGCCCAAGAACTACGACGGCAAGTACGACGGTCCCATGACCCTGCGCACGGGCCTGGCCAAGTCCAAGAACATGATCTCCATCCGCATCCTGCAGGCCGTGGGCCCCAAGACCGCGCAGGACTGGGTGACGCGCTTCGGGTTCGACGCGGAAAAGCACCCCGCCTACCTCACCATGGCCCTGGGCGCGGGCTCGGTCACGCCGCTGCAGATGGCGACCGCCTATTCCGTGTTCGCCAACGGCGGCTACCGGGTGAACCCCTGGCTGATCGCCAAGGTGACCGACCACAAGGGCCGCGTGATATCCGAAACCACGCCCCCGGCTGCCAGCCAGCAGCCCCGCGCCATCGACGCGCGCAACGCTTTCGTCATGGGCAGCCTGCTGCAGGAGGTCACGCGCTCCGGCACGGCCGCGCGCGCGCAGGCCACGCTCAAGCGCCCCGACCTGTACGGCAAGACCGGCACCACCAACGACTCCGTGGACGCCTGGTTCGCTGGCTACCAGCCCACCATCGCCGCCATCACCTGGATCGGCTACGACACGCCGCGCAACCTGGGCAGCCGCGAAACCGGGGGCGGGCTCAGCCTGCCGGTGTGGATCAGCTTCATGGAGCGCGCGCTCAAGGGCGTGCCCGTGGCGGAAACGCCGACGCCCCCGGGCGTGGTCAACGTCGGTGGCGAATGGTTCTATGAGGAATATGCGCGCAACGCTGGTGTCTCCAGCGTGGGGGTGGACGACCGGGCAGCGCCGTCCGCACCATCAACCGCCGCGACGGCGCCCCACGCGCCACCGGCAGCCGAGGAGCGCAACCGCATCCTCGACCTGTTCAAGAACTAACTAGGCAGAAAACCGAAGCTGCAAGCCCGACTGTGCCGAGGCGTCCCGGCTCAGGCAGTCGAAGAACTCGCCCGCGCCCTTGGTGTCCTGCCACGCGGCGCCGTCGAAGCGGTAGTGGTAGCCGCCCGAGCGCGCCGCCATCCATACCTCGTGCAGCGGCTTTTGCAGGTTGATCACGATCTGGCTGCGGTTCGGGAAGGTCAGGGTCACCATGCCGCCCGAGCGCTGGGCGTCCACGTCGGCGTCCGTGTCGTCGTTGATGCGGTCGCAACTGCGCTCGACGGCCAGGAGCAATCGTTCGGCGTGGTCCATGAATTCGAGGTCGGTCATTATTAGAATTCGGGCATGTTGAAGGCTTCCCAAATTCTAGTCAGCGCGTTTGTCCTTGCTGTCGTCGTGGCGGGCTGCGGCCAGCGCGGGCCGCTGTACCTGCCCACGGCGCCTGCCGCCCAGCAGCGGGCCACGTTGCCGGAAACACTCACGCCCGCCCCAACAGCGCGCCCGGCGGCTTCCGCCCCGCAGTGATGCACCCACAAGGGTGGGCCAGGAATTTCAAGCCAAATCGGCCTCCAGCGCTTATCCAGCAAGCGCGAGCAGCTACTTTTTATGTAGCAATCTGCGCCACGCCCGCCAGCCCAGCAGGGCGGCGAGGACGGCTGCGTACACCGCCACCTCGGCAAAGTCGTTCTTGCCCGCGCGCATCCACCAGAAATGCAGCACGGCCAGCACCGCCACGGCGTACACGCTGCGGTGCAGCGCCTGCCAGCGCCGCGCGCCCAGGGCCTGGATGGCGCGGTGGAACGACGTGGCCGCCAGCAGCGCGAGCAACAGCAAGGCCAGCGTGCCGACGAGGATGAAGGGCCGCTTGGCAATGTCGCGCGCGATGTCCGGCACGTCGAAGCCCATGTCGAACCACGCATAGCACAGCAGGTGCAGCACGCCGTAGAAGAACACGAACAGCCCCAGCATGCGCCGAAAGCGCGCCAGCTGCGGCGTGCGCGTCAGCACGCGCAGGGGCGTGACGGCCAGCACCAGGCACAGGGCGCGCAGTGTCCAGTCGCCGGTGGCGCGGATCAGGGCCTCTGCCGGGTTGGCGCCCAGTTGGTCGGCCAATGCGGCACAGGCCAGCCACGCGACGGGCAGCAGGCACAGCGTGAACGCCACCGGCTTGGCGGCGGGGTGCTGTAGCCAGCGCGCCTGCATCAATAGAACTTCTTCAAGTCCATGCCCGCGTAGAGCTGGCCCACCTGCGCCTCGTAGCCGTTGAACGGCAGCGTCTTGCGCTTCTTGGCGAACAGGCCGTCCTCGCCGATGCGCCGCTCGGTGGCCTGGCTCCAGCGCGGGTGGTCCACGGCCGGGTTCACGTTGGAATAGAAGCCGTACTCCTGCGGGGCAGCGCCGTTCCAGGCGGTGGGCGGCTCGTGCTCCACGAAACGGATTTTCACGATGCTCTTGGCGCTCTTGAAGCCGTACTTCCAGGGCACGACGATGCGCACCGGCGCGCCGTTCTGGTTCGGCAGCACCTCGCCGTACATGCCGAAGGTGAGCAGCGTGAGCGGGTGCAGGGCCTCGTCCATGCGCAGCCCCTCGGTGTAGGGCCAGTCGAGCACGCGCGAGCCCACGTAGGGCATGGTGGCCTTGTCGGCCAGGGTGACGAATTCGACGTACTTGGCGCTGCCCTGCGGCTGCACGCGCTGGATGAGCTGGGCCAGCGGGTAGCCGACCCAGGGGATGACCATGGACCAGCCTTCCACGCAGCGCAGGCGGTAGATGCGCTCCTCCATCGGCGCGAGCTTGAGCAGCTCCTCGATGTCGAAGCGGCGCGGTTTGTTGACCAGGCCCTCGACCTCGACCGTCCAGGGCCGGGTCTTGAGCGTGTGGGCGTTGCGCGCGGGGTCGGCCTTGTCGGTGCCGAACTCGTAGAAGTTGTTGTAGGTCGTGGCGTCCTTGTAGGCGGTGGGTTTTTCCATCGTCACCGCGCCGGGCACTGCCGAGCGCGTGCCCGTCAATGCCTGGGGCGCCGCCCAGGCAGGGAGCGCCGCGCCGGCCAGAGCGCCCAGCAGCAGGCGGCGGTTTTCATGGACGGCGCGCGGTGTGATCTCGCTGGCGCGGGGTTCGTTGGCATCTATGCGAATCAGCATCAAATTGCCCTCCAGCGCTTATGCAGCAAGCGCAAGCAGCTACCATTTTCAGAGCGTTCCGTAGCTGTGCAGACCGCTCAGGAACATGTTGACGCCCAGGAAGGCGAAGGTGGTGACGGCCAGCCCGACCAGCGCCCACCAGGCCGACACGGTGCCGCGCAGCCCCTTCATCAGCCGCATGTGCAGCCAGGCCGCGTAGTTGAGCCAGACGATGAGCGCCCAGGTTTCCTTGGGGTCCCAGCTCCAATAGCCGCCCCAGGCTTCGGCCGCCCACAGCGCGCCCAGCACGGTGGCGATGGTGAAGAAGGCAAAGCCCACGGCAATGGACTTGTACATCACGTCGTCCAGGATTTCAAACGACGGCAGGCGCGCCGCGATGCGCTTGCGCCCCAGCAGAATGCCCGCGACGATGAGCGCCGAGATGCCGAAATAGACCATCCAGTAGCTGCCGCCGTTCTGGGTGGCCCCCTGGCGGAACACGATGGGCTCGAAGCACAGCACCACGCCCAGCAGCCACAGCGGCGCGAGCTTGTACCAGCGCGTCTCGGTCGCCTGCTGCTTGATGAGGTAGGCGAACGCCACCATGGCCGACAGCGCGAAGGTGCCGTAGCCGATGAAGTTGGCGGGCACGTGCAGCTTCATCCACCAGCTTTTGAGGGCGGGCACCAGGGGCTGGATCTCGTGCGCCTCGCGCACCACGGTGTACCAGAGCAGAAAGCCCACCGCCGCGCTCACCACCAGCATCACGAAGCCGCCCAGGGCGCGCGTGCCGTACTGCTGCTCGTAGTACAGGTAGAAGGCCGCCGTCATCCAGCAGAACAGCACGAACACCTCGTACAGGTTGCTGACGGGGATGTGGCCGATGTCGGGGCCGATGAGGTAGCTCTCGTACCAGCGCACCAGCGTGCCGATGAGCGCCATGGCCACCGCCACCCAGGCGATGCGTGAACCGATCAGGCCCAGGGTGTCGCGCTCGCCGTCGGCGAACATGCCAAGCCAGTAGAACGCCGTACTCATGAAGAACAGCATGCTCATCCACAAAATGGCCGACTGGCTGGACAAAAAGTATTTCAGGCCGAACACCGTGTCGGCCCGCGCCAGGTCGTGCTGGTACAGGCCGATCGCCATCAGCGCCGCCGCCCCCACCACCAGCACCAGCACGCGCAGCGGGCGCCAGAACCAGCACAGCCACACGGTGCTGGGGATGGCGGCGAGCAGGATGCCCTTCTCGTACCCGTCCATGAAGGCGCCGTAGCGTTGCAGCGCATACAGCCCGCCCGCAGCGACGATGGCCGCGAACAGCCAGTCGAACCAGTTGCGGCGGCTGAAGAAGCCTTCGTTCAGGGTGATCGTCGTCGGGGTCGTGGCGGTATTCATGCGGTGCCTTCGCGGCGGGGCGGCGCGGCCCCGATCAGTTGGTGGGCGAGCTGTGCGAACTCCGGGTCGCCGTCCAGCGTCTTGCGGTTGGCGGACAGGGCCATGGTGGCGTGGGTGGCTCCGTCCTGGGGCGACAGCCAGACCCAGACGCGGCGCTCGCGCACGTACAGCATGGCAAAAACGCCCAGGATGAGCAAGGCGCAGCCCAGATAGACGACGTTCTTGCCAGGGGCGCGCGCCACCTGGAACACGCTGGCCTGCACCTGGGTGAAGTCCTTCAGCTCGAACGCCAGCGGCGCGGGGTAGATCTGCGCGTCAGAGAGCGACAGCACGGCCTGCGTCATGAAACCCCGCGTGCGCTCGTCCTGCGGCATGGGCGGCTGGCCTGCCTGCTGGCGGGCGAGCTGGGCCAGCTCGAACAGGCAGCCGTTCAGGATGCGCACCAGCACCTCGCCCGCGCGGGCGCGCTCGGCCTCGGGCACGCTGGCCTCCATGAAGTCCGACACGGCCTGCAAGCCGCCCGTGGGCTTGCCGTCCACCATGCCGCGCCCGGCAAACAGCGCCAGGGCGCGCAGCGCGGACTGCTGCAGTTGCTCGGCCAGGTCGGGGCGGGCACTGTCGATGGCCTGCGCCACGTAGCGGCGCACGGCCTGCTCGCGCGCTGCGGGGTCGGCCAGCAGGGCCTTCATGCGCAAAAAGCCGTCCATGCTGCCCTGGTCGTCCGCCGGGATGCGCAAGTAGCGCAGGGGCTCGGCGGGCGACTCGCGCACGCCCAGCAGGAACACGGGCACGCCGTCGCCCGTGTCCACCGGCAGCATGTAGTTGTGGTACTCGCGCGCCTGGCCCGCCGCATCGCGCAGCTTGTAGCCCACGCTGGGGCCTACGTTGCGCAGCTCTTTCTTGGTCACGGTCTTGTTGGCCGCGCCCAGGCGCGATTCGACGGACTCGCGCAAGTCCACCTTGCGCACGTCCACGCCCTGGCCCACGTTGCCGCCAAAGTTCTCGACGTTGATGGTGCGCAGCGCAGTGAACTCCAGCGTGAGCTTGTCGCCGCCAGGGTTCATCAGCTCGGTGGAGCCGCCCACCACGCCCTGCACCTCGAAGGGCTTGGCACCCGCCGCCATGGGCACGGCGCGCAGCGTGAGGTGCGAGCCGCCGTCGTCAAAGCTGGACTGGTAGATCTCCACGCCGTTGTAGCGGGCCGGGTGATTCACTTCCACGCGCGCCGGGGTCTGCGCGCCCGTGGCCTTGTCGTGGATGACGATCTCGCTGGCGAACAGCTTGGGCATGCCGGTGGAGTAGTGCTCCACGATGAACTTCTTCAGCTCGATGGAGAACGGCAGCTCCTGCAGCAGCACGCCGTCGGACTGGTTCAGGATGGCCGTGCCCGACTGCGTGCCCTCGGCCACCAGCAGGTTGGCGCGGAAGGTGGGGTTGCGGTCGGACAGGCGGTGCTCAGGTGCCACGTCCGCGATCAGGCCGCCGCCCCGGTACGGCGTCTTGCCGCCCAGCAGCATCTGCGCGCGCACGATGAGGTCGCCGTCCAGCAGCCCGCCCAGGCACACCAGCACGATGGCACTGTGCGCGGCGATGTAGCCGA
Organism: Acidovorax sp.; assembly: GCF_047607405.1. Classification (GTDB taxonomy): domain Bacteria; phylum Pseudomonadota; class Gammaproteobacteria; order Burkholderiales; family Burkholderiaceae_C; genus Acidovorax. Next base: position 66,862 of record NZ_JASGDA010000098.1, read on the forward strand.
TCTTGTTGGCCGCGCCTGCCTTGGCGGCGACCATCCAGCCTGCGTCACGTTGTTGCAGCTTCACCTTCCAGCCACCGCCCGCCAGCAGGGTGCCGATGCGGCGCGCCTCGGCCTCGGCCGATTCATGCAGGTCGGCCTCGGCCTTGTGGTGAAAGGCTTTGAGGCTCTGCGCGCGGATGTTCTCCTTGCAGGTCTTCAAGTCCGCCAATATCTTGGGCGTGTTGCGGGCAATGCACAGCGAGGTGCTGACCACCAGAAACGCCAGGATCAGCAGAAACCACCATGCGCTGTACACCGCATTGAGCTGCAGCGCCCCGAACAGCTCCGCCCAGAACGGCCCGAACTGGTTGACGTAGTTGACCTGCGGCTCGTGCTGCTTGAGCACCGTGCCGATGACCGAGGCGATGCAGATCACCGTCAGCAGCGAGATCGCGAACCGCATCGACGACAGCAGCTCGACCCCCGCGCGCAGCGCCGCCGAACCGGAGCGGATGCGAAGGCCGTGGGTGGTGTCGGTCATGAAGAAAAAAAGGGGGCGAAAAAAAAGACGGGCCATCCGTTCGATGGACCCGCCTTGTTTTGGGGTTGTTATGGGCGGTTGGTTCCGGAATCCGATCAGCGCAGGCCGGCGATGTAGTCCGCCACGGCCTTGATTTCCTTGTCGTTCAGCTTGGCCGCCACCTGCGTCATCTGGATGCTGTTGGCGCGCTTGCCGTCGCGGAACTCGACGAGCTGCTTGGCCGTGTAGTCGGCATGCTGGCCCGACAGGCGCGGGTACTGCGCGGGGATGCCCGCGCCGTTGGGGCTGTGGCAGCCCGCGCAGGCGGCGATGTTGCGGTCAGCGATGCCGCCGCGGTAGATGCGCTCGCCCAGGGCGACCAGGTCCTTGTCCTTGGCGAAGCCGGGCTTGGCGGCCTTGGACGCGACCCAGTAGGCGATGTTCTTCATGTCGTCGTCCGACAGGGCCGTGGCGAAGCCCTTCATCACGGCGTCGTTGCGCTTGCCGGACTTGAAATCCTGCAGTTGCTTGACGAGGTATTCGGGGTGCTGCTGCGACAGCTTGGGGTTGGCCGCGATGGCCGAGTTGCCGTCCGCGCCGTGGCAGGCCGCGCACACCGCCGTGAAGCTGGCCTCGCCCTTGGCCAGATCGGGCTTCTTGGCGGCGGCGGGCGCATCACCCGCTGCAAAGGCCGGAAGAACGGGTGCTGCCAGGGCGGCAGCCATCAGCAGGGGGGCGAGCAGCTTCATATCGAGGGTCTTATTTATGTGCGCAAAACCCCGCGATTCTACAATGGCGCTCCCCCGCCCCCAACTCCCCGAATGACACCCCCCTCCCCCGACGCCAAGGCCGCCATGGGCTGGATGCACACCGCGCGCTTCCTGACCACCGCCGCGCAACTGCACCACCTGCCGCCCGTGGACGTGCCCGAGATCGCCTTCGTGGGCCGCTCCAACGCGGGCAAGTCCACCTGCATCAACACGCTCACGCAGCAAAAGCAGCTCGCCTTCGCGTCCAAGAAGCCGGGCCGCACCCAGCACATCAACCTGTTCGCCCTGGGCAGGCAGGGCGTGACGGACGCCGTGCTGGCCGACCTGCCCGGCTACGGCTACGCGGCGGTGTCGCGCACGGACAAGCTGCGCTGGCAGCAGGTGATGCTGAACTACCTGGTCAGCCGCCCGGGCCTCACCGGCATCGTGCTGCTGTGCGACCCGCGCCTGGGCCTGACCGAGCTGGACGAGGCCCTGCTCGAAGCCGTGCGCCCGCGCGTCGAGGCGGGTTTGAAGTTCCTGGTGCTGCTGACCAAGGCCGACAAGCTCACGCGCAGCGAGCAGGCCAAGGTGCTGTCCATTACGCGACTTCAGGCGGGCGGCGGCGAGGTGAAGATGTTCTCGGCCCTCAAGAAGCAGGGCGTGGATGAGGTCGCGCAACTGCTGTGGCAGTGGTCCCACCCCTCTCCACCAGAATCTGAGCCAAATCAGCCTCCAGCGCTTGATGGATAAGCGCTGGCAGCTATCAAAGGAATAGCGCCATGATCGAAACCCGCTCCACTGCCCTGCCCCACGGCATCACCCTGGAATGCCGCGTGAGCGGCGTGGCGGGCCGCCCCGTGCTGCTGTTCCTGCACGGCTTTCCCGAAGGCGCCTTCATCTGGGACGAGCAGCTGGCGCATTTCTCGCGCCCCGAAAACGGCGGCTACCGCTGCGTGGCCCCGTACCTGCGCGGCTACGGCCCGTCGAGCAGCCCCGCCGACGTGCAGGCGTACCGCGCCAAACACCTGGTGCAGGACATCGCCGCGCTGATCGACGCCGAGTCGGCCAGCGGCCCCATCGAATGCCTGGTGGCGCACGACTGGGGCGGCGCCGTGGCGTGGAACGTGGCCAACCAGCATCCGCAGCGCATGAAGCGCCTGGCCATCCTGAACGCGCCGCACCTCGGCGCCTTCCTGCGCGAACTGCAGCACAACCCGGCGCAGCAGGCCGCCAGCCAGTACATCCACTTCCTGTGCCGCCCGGACGCCGAAGCGCTGCTGACCGAGAACGGCTTCCGCCGCCTGTTCGGCTTCTTCAACACGCCCGACGGCACGGCCCCCGCCTGGCTGACCGACGCCGTGCGCGCGCAGTACCGCGCGCTGTGGCAGCAGGGCCTGACGGGCGCGTGCAACTACTACCGCGCCAGCCCCGTGCGCCCGCCGCGCCCCGGCGACCAGCCCTTGGCGCTGCCGCCCGGGATGCTGACGGTACACGTACCCACGCTCGTCCTCTGGGCCATGGACGATCCGGCCCTGCTGCCCTGCCTGCTCGACGGCCTGCCGGACTGGGTGCCGCAGCTCACGGTGCGGCCTGTGGAGAACGCATCGCACTGGATCGTCCACGAGCAGCCCGAACGGGTGGCGCAGGAACTGGCGCGTTTTCTACAAAATTGATAGCTGCTTGCGCTTGCTGGATAAGCGCTAGAGGCCAATTTGGCTTGAAGTTCAATACACCGAGGGCTCGCCCTCGGGCCGCGTCTTGAAGCGCTTGTGGACCCAGTAGTACTGCCCGGGCGACACGTCGATGTAGCGCTGCAAATGGGCGTTCATCAGCGCCGTGTCCGCCTCGGCATCGTCCGTGGGGTAGCCGGGCCAGGCGGGCGTGATCTCCGCCACGTAGCCCGTGGGCGTGAGCCGCGTGACCATGGCAATCACCTTGGCCCGGCCCAGCCGCGCGAAGCGCGACAGCGACGGCACGGTGGCCGCCCGCACGCCGAAGAACGGCACGAACACCGAGTCGTTGCGGCCAAAGTCCATGTCCGGAAGCAGGTACAAGAGGCCGCCCTTGCGCAGGTTGGCGATGATGGGCTTGACGCCGTCGTTGCGGTTGAGCATGCGCACGTCGCCAAAGCGCTGGCGGCCCTCGCGGAACCAGGCGTCCACGGCAGGGTCGGGGTGCGTGGAAAAGATGGACGTGAACGCGCGCGGCGTGTGCAGCGTCAGCGCCGAGCCGCCCGCGTCCATGCCGTAGAAGTGCGGCGCGAAGATGATGGTGGGCGTGTCGCCTTCCAGCTCGTCCAGCGCGCCGGTCAGCTGGACCCGCCGCAGCACCACCTCGCGCGGCGCGGACCACAGCCAGCTGCGGTCCAGCCACGACTGCGAGAAGCGCACGAAAGTCTCTTGCGCCCAGGCGCGGCGCTGCGCCTCGGGCACATCGGGGTAGCACAGCGCCAGGTTGCGCAGCGCCACACGGCGGCGCGGCGCGGCCAGCACGAACAGGGTGCGCCCGATCAGCCAGCCCAGGCCGCGCAGCACCGGCAGCGGCAGGCGCGCCAGCACGCGCATGAACCACACGCCCAGGCGACCCGTCATACGCCCACCTCGGCGCGCGGCTGCTTGTAGCGCGCATAGCCCCACAGGTACTGCGCCGGGCATTGGCGGATGAGCCGCTCCATGGCCTGGTTGATCTGCAGCGTGGCGGCCTCGATCTGGCTGGACAGCGGCTCGGGCAGCGTCTCGAAATGCGTGACGAAGCCCCGGCCCCAGGGCAGGCGCTCGCAGCGCGCCAGCACCACGGCCGCGCCGGTCTGCTGCGCCAGGCGCGCGGCCAGGGTCATGGTGTAGGCGTCGCGGCCAAAAAAGGGCGTCCACAGGCCCTGGCCCTCGGGCGGCACCTGGTCGGGCAGCAGACCCACGGCCTGGCCGCGGCGCAGCGCCTTGATCATCTGCCGCACGCCCGCCAGCGTGGTGGGCACGGCCTGCATGCCGGGGCGGTTGCGGGCGGTGGCCATCACCCGGGCCAGCCAGGGCTGGCGCGCGGGGCGGTAGAGCACGGTGATGGGCCCGTGCGCCGGGCCCCATTCGCGCGCGCCCACCTGGGCCGACAGCTCGAAGCAGCCCAGGTGCGGCGTGAGATAGACGATGCCGCGCCCGGCCTCGTAGGCCCGCTCCACGCAGGCCTGGTTCACCAGGCGGCTGGGCAGCGGCGCGCCCAGCCACAGGCGCGGCAGTTCGGCCACCATGCGGCCCGCATGGGCGACGGCGGCGCGCACCTCGCCAAAGCGGTAGCCCGCCAGCGCCGCGTTGGCGAGGAAGCGGCGGCGGTAGGTGGCCGAGGCCGCGAATGCCGCCCAGCCCATGGCCGCACCCACGACATGCAGCAACCACAGCGGAAAGATGGAGAAAAAGCGAAAGACGACTGGCATTAAAATGGGCGGGTCGCTGAGTTAAATGAGCAACTTGCAGGGCGACGTTAAAAAATTCTGCTAAAGCGTTCGCCAAAGCTCCCAAGGCTGAGGGCAACGCCCAAATGCCGCGACACAGGAGTTTATTCAAATGGCGAACGACTTTCTCTTCACTTCCGAATCGGTCTCCGAAGGCCACCCCGACAAGGTGGCCGACCAGATCTCGGACGCGATCCTCGATGCAATCTTCGCGCAGGACCCCCGCTCGCGCGTCGCCGCCGAAACGCTGACCAATACCGGCCTCGTCGTGCTGGCGGGCGAGATCACCACCAACGCGCACGTGGACTACATCCAGGTGGCGCGCGACACCATCAAGCGCATCGGCTACGACAACACCGACTACGGCATCGACTACAAAGGCTGTGCCGTGCTCGTGGCCTATGACAAGCAGAGCAACGACATCGCCCAGGGTGTGGACCATGCGAGCGACGACCACCTGAACACCGGCGCGGGCGACCAGGGCCTGATGTTCGGCTACGCCTGCGACGAAACGCCCGAGCTGATGCCCGCGCCCATCTACTACGCGCACCGCCTGGTCGAGCGCCAGGCGCAGTTGCGCAAGGACGGCCGCCTGCCCTTCCTGCGGCCCGACGCCAAGTCGCAAGTGACGATGCGCTACGTGGACGGCAAGCCGCACAGCATCGACACCGTGGTGCTGTCCACCCAGCACCACCCCGACCAGTCGGAAACCGCCACCAGGATGAAGCAGAGCTTCATCGACGCGGTGATCGAGGAAATCATCAAGCCCGTGCTGCCCAAGGAGTGGCTCAAGGACACGCGCTACCTCATCAACCCCACGGGCCGCTTCGTCATCGGCGGGCCGCAGGGCGACTGCGGCCTCACGGGCCGCAAGATCATCGTGGACACCTATGGCGGCGCCTGCCCGCATGGCGGCGGCGCGTTCAGCGGCAAGGACCCGACGAAGGTGGACCGCAGCGCCGCCTACGCCGCGCGCTACGTGGCCAAGAACGTCGTGGCCGCGGGGCTGGCGCGGCAGTGCCAGATCCAGGTGGCCTATGCGATTGGCGTGGCCGAGCCGATGAACATCACCGTCTATACCGAGGGCACGGGCGTCATCCCCGACGCGCAGATCGCCCAACTGGTGCGCGCGCACTTCGACCTGCGGCCCAAGGGCATCATCCAGATGCTGGACCTGCTGCGGCCCATCTACCAGAAGACCGCGGCCTACGGGCACTTCGGGCGCGAGGAGCCGGAATTCACCTGGGAGAGAACCGACAAATCTGCCGCACTGCGCGCAGCGGCGGGGCTGTAACCGCGCTGCCACGCCTCTGCTGCCGTTCTTTTCCTACACCCACGGCCCCTTCGCGCTGACGGTCGCCCGCCAGGCGCGCCCCTATCGTTCCCGCACCCCATTCAAGGAGCGATCACCATGCTGAAGTACGCCATCATCTTTGCCCTGATCTCATTGGTCGCGGGCGCGCTGGGTTTTACCGGAGTGGCTGCGGGCGCGGCGGGCATCGCCAAGGTGCTGTTCGTGCTGTTCCTCGTGCTGGCGGTGCTGTTCGTGATACTGGCCGCCGTGGGCGTGGGCGCCGCACGCAAGATGCTCAAGTGAACCGGGAACGCACCATGGCAGACACACCCAGCAACATCTTCGAAGCCCTGCGCGAAAGCCACGAACTGCAGCGCTCCCTGGCCCTGCAAGTGCTGCAAACCAGCGGCGACACGCCCGAGCGCCACGCCTTGTTCAAGGACTTGCGCGAGGAGCTTGCCGCCCACACGCTGGCCGAGGACCGGCACTTCTACGTGCCGCTGATGCAGCACGACGCGGGCATGGACCTGTCGCGCCACGCCATCGCCGAGCACCATGAGATCGACGAGCTGGTGGAAGACCTGGAGAAGACCGACCCGTCCAGCCCCGGCTGGCTGGCGAGGGCCAGGAAGCTCTCGGAGAAGGTACACCACCACCTGGAGGAAGAAGAGCGCAAGTTCTTCCAGATGGCCGGCAAGCTGCTGACCGCCCAGCAGAAGACGGCCCTGGCGCGGGACTACCTGGCCGACTACGAGGACGCCAAGGCCGCCGCAGCCTGAATGTCACAAACCCCGGGCACTGAGCGACAGGCTGCGCCGGTACGGCGCGCGCACGCGGTAGAGCTGCGCGGGCCGGTGCGCGCCGCCCGTTTGCAGGGCGCCGGGTACGGGCTCCAGCATGGCCAGCTCGTCCACCTTGCGGCGAAAGCTCACCTTGTTGAGCGGCTCGCCCAGCACGGCCTCATAGACCGCCTGCAATTGCGGCAGCGTGAACGGCTCGGCGCACAGGTGTACGGGCAGCGACGAATACTGGCTTTTGCTGCGCACGCGCTCCACTGCCGTGCGAACGATGTCGCGGTGGTCGAAGGGCAGCGGCGGCAGGCCGTCCACGGGCGCCAGGTGTACGCCGGACGCGGCCAGGGCCTCGGCAGGCACCAGCGCGCAATAGGCCACCGCCACGGACCAGCCGCGCGGGTCGCGCACCGCGCCGCTGAAGGTGGCGAGCTGCTCCAGGTACGGACTCTCCAGCCCCGCCTTGTCGCGCAGCACGCGCACCGCGCTGGCCTGGGCGTCCACGTCTTCCTGCGCATGGATGTAGCCGCCGGGCAGCGCGAGTTGCCCGGCGAACGGCGCGCGGTCGCGGCGCACCAGGGCCACGTGCAGGGCGCCGTGCGCCAGGGTCAGCAGCACCACATCGACGGTGCAGAGGATGGTCGGCTCGGTCATGGGCTTATTTTCAGGCATGAAAGAACTCTGCAATCCCTCTCTTTGGTTAGTTAGTTGCAAATTTAAATTAACAGGAATACACTGGCCTCACTCGAAAGGAGAAGACCATGGCCCGCAACATCCAGCTTCTGGTGATCGACCCGCAGAACGACTTCTGCGACCTGCCTGCCGACTATCGGCCCGCAGGCCGCGCCCCCAGCCTGCCCGTGGCGGGCGCGCATGCCGACATGCAGCGCCTGGCGGGCTTCATCCGCACGCATGCCGGTGCGCTGGACGGCATCACCGTCACGCTGGACTCGCACCAGCGCTTCGACATCGCCCACCCCGGCTTCTGGCAGCAGGCAGGCGGCGGCGCGGTGGCCCCGTTCACGCCCATCACCGCCGCCCAGGTGCGCGCGGGCGACTATGCGCCGCGCAACGCCGCCGCCCTGCCGCGCACCCTGGCCTACCTGGACGCGCTGGAAGCCCAGGGCCGCTACACGCTCATGGTCTGGCCCGTGCATTGCGAGATCGGCAGTTGGGGCCACGGCGTACATGCCGACGTGCTGGCCGCCTGCGGCGACTGGCAGTTGCAGCGCCAGCGCGCCATAGACAACGTGTTCAAGGGCATGAACCCGTGGACGGAGCACTACAGCGCCATCCAGGCCGAGGTGGTGGACGCCGGCGACCCCGGCACCTCCCTCAACACCCGCCTGCTTGCCGCGCTGGACGCGGCGGACGTGCTGCTCATCGCGGGCGAGGCGGGCAGCCACTGCGTGCGCGCCACCACCGAGCACATCGTGCAGCACCTGCCCGCGCGCGCTGGCCGCAGCATCGTGCTGCTGACGGACTGCATCAGCCCCGTGGGCGGGTTCGAGGCGCAGCAACAAGCCTTCCTGGACGCCATGCGCGCCCAGGGCGTGCGGCTGGAAAATATCAGTCAAATCGGCCTCTAGCGCTTATGTAGCAAGCACAAGCAGCTATCAATAAAGGAGTAACCATGGTCATCACCAGCCTGCTCGACACCGACCTCTACAAGTTCACCATGTGGCAGGCCCTGCTGCACCGCCACCCGCAGACGCAGAGCGAATACCGCTTCGTCTGCCGCAACCAGCCGCAGTACCCGCTGGCCGAGCTGCTGCCCGACGTGAATGCCGCGCTGGACGAGCTGTGTGCGCTGCGCTTTCGCCCGGACGAACTGGACTACCTGGCCTCGCTGCGCTTCATCAAGAGCGACTTCATCGACTTCCTGCGCCTCTTCCAGTTCCAGCGCAACTTCATCGAGGCGCGGGCCGAGGGCGAGCACCTGTCGATCATCGCGCGCGGCCCGCAGGTCCACGTGATGGGCTTCGAGATCTTCGTGCTCGCCATCGTCAACGAGCTGTACTTCCGCCGCTTCGACGCCGCCGCCGCCCTGGCGCAAGGCCGCCAGCGCCTGGCCGCCAAGGTCAGGCAGCTACAGGATTTGGCGCAACAGGCCACGCTGCGCCACCCCTTCGAGCTGTTCGACTTCGGCCTGCGCCGCCGCTACAGCGGCCCCTGGCAGCGCGAGGTGGTGCAGACCTTCGCGCAGCAGGCGCCGCAGTGGTTCAAGGGCACCAGCAACGTGCTGCTGGCGCGCGATTTGAACCTGGTGCCCATCGGCACCATGGCGCACGAATACCTGCAGACCTACCAGGCGCTGGGCGTGCGGCTGCGCGACTTTCAAAAGGCCGCGCTGGAAGACTGGGTGCAGGAATACCGGGGCGACCTGGGGATAGCGCTGACCGACACCGTGGGCATGGACGCCTTCCTGGCCGACTTCGACCTGTACTTCGCCAAGCTGTTCGACGGCCTGCGCCACGACTCGGGCGACCCCGTGGCCTGGGGCGAGAAGGCGCTGGCGCACTACGCCCGCCTGCGCATCGACGCGCACACCAAGCGGCTGGTGTTCTCCGACGGCCTCACTTTGGAGCGTGCCCTCATGCTCTACCGCCACTTCGGCGACCGCACGCAACTGGGCTTTGGCATTGGCACCAACCTCACCAACGACATGGGCGACGCGCCAGAGATGAAGCCCCTCAACATCGTGATGAAGGTCGTTCGCGCCAACGGCCAGCCCGTCGCCAAGCTGTCGGACACGCCGGGCAAGACGCTGTGCGACGATGCGACCTTCCTGGCCTATCTGCGCCAGGTGTTCAACGTGAAGGAGTCGTAGCGTGCTGCGCATCACCCTGGCCCAACTCAATTTCACCGTGGGCGACATCGAAGGCAACGTCGAGCGCATGGTGGCCGCCGCGCGCCAGGCGGCCAGCGACAACGCCGACATCGTTGTGTTCAGCGAACTCGCGCTGTGCGGCTACTACCCCGGCGACATGCTGGACGAGGCGCCCTTCCTCCAGCGCGTGCAGGACGGCCTGGCCGCGCTGCAAAAGGCGTCGGCACAGCTGCCCGCGCTGCACTGGGTGGTCGGCGCGCCCACGCCCGCCACCGGCCCCGGCAAGCGGCTGCACAACAGCCTGGTCGTGCTGCATAACGGCGCCGTGCGCCTGCAGTACGCCAAGCAGCTATTGCCCACCTACAACATCTTCGACGAGCGCCGCCACTTCGAGCCCGGCCCCGACGTGGCCAAGGTGCTGCGCGTGGGCAGCACGCAAGTGGGCCTGCTGGTGTGCGAGGACGGCTGGAACGACCACGGCACGGACTACGCCACCAACCCCTTCGAGCGCCTGCGCGACGCCGCGCCCGACCTGGTCATCAGCATCAACGCCAGCCCCAGCCACATCGGCAAGCGCGAGCAGCGCCACCAGCTCTTCGGCGGCTCGTCGCGCCGCCACGGCCTGCCCATCCTGTACGTGAACCAGGTCGGCGGGCACGACCAGGTGGTCTATGACGGCGCGTCCTTCGCCGCCGAGCCGGATGCAGGCATCGTCTTCGAGGCCCCGCGCTTCGTCGAGGACTTGCGCACGCTGTGCTTCGACAACGGCCGCTTCTTCACGGCGGACGGCGCGCGCCCCGCGCCCGTGCCTGCCGAGGGCCTGCCCACCATGGAGTTCTACCGCCAGCAAATCCTGCTGGGCTTGCGCGACTACGCGCGCCGCTGCGGCTTCACGCAGGTGGTGGTGGGCAGCTCGGGCGGCATCGACAGCGCGCTCACCCTGGCCCTGGCCGCGCAGGCGCTGGGGCCAGAGAACGTGGTGGGCATCACCATGCCCTCGCGCTACTCCAGCAGCGGCTCGGTCGATGATTCCGTCACGCTCTGCCGCAACCTGGGCGTGCAACTGCACACGCACCCCATCGCCGACCTGGTGGCGGGCTACGCGCGGCAGTACGAGGCGAGCTTCGGCCAGCCGCTGCAAGGGCTGCCGCTGGAAAACCTGCAAGCGCGCATCCGCGGCACGGTGCTGATGGAATACTCCAACGCCTTCGGCCACCTGCTGCTCACCACGGGCAACAAGTCCGAAATCTCGGTGGGCTACTGCACGCTGTACGGCGACACCAACGGCGGCCTGGGCCTCATCGGCGACCTGTACAAGACGGAAGTGTTCGCGCTCGCGCGCCACGTCAACGCCCAGGCCGGGCGCGAACTGATCCCGCAGGCCATCATCGACAAGGAACCGTCCGCCGAACTGGCCCCGGGCCAGCGCGACGTGGACAGCCTGCCGCCCTACCCGGTGCTGGACGAGGTGCTCAAGCTGCTCATCGAAGGCGAGCGACTGGCCCCCGCCGAACATGCCGCCGCGCAGGCGTTCGTCGCCAGGCTGCAAGAGGACGAGTCAGGCCGCGCCCTGGTGCAGCGCGTGCGCATGATGGTGGCGCGCAACGAATACAAGCGCCGCCAGGCCCCGCCCATCCTGCGCGTGCGGCCCCGCGCGTTCGGCAGTGGGCGGCAGATGCCGATTGCGGCCAAGTATGCGTGACAACCCCCTGAGCCGCTTCGCGGCTTCCCCCTTCTCTCACGCTGCGCGTGGGAAGGGGGACGACGCCAGCGCGGCGGGGCGGCCCTTGCGCGGCGTCCGCTGGCTTGGGCCGCGCCAGTTTCATGGGCTGCGCCATCACAGCGCACCAACGGTTCACTCCCAAAATAATAGCTGCTTGCGCTTATCCAGCAAGCTCTAGAGGCCAATTTCATTCAAAATCCATGCACGACACCGCCATCTACATAGGCCGCTTCCAGCCCATCCACTCCGGCCACATGGCCCTGGTGCAGCGCGCCCTCGCCAGCGCCCGGCAGGTGATCGTGGTCATCGGTTCCGCCTGGCAGGCGCGCTCGCCCAAGAACCCGTTTACCTGGCAGGAGCGCGAGGCCATGCTGCGCGACGCCCTGCCCGAGGCCGACCGCGCCCGCGTACACGTCCTGAGCATGCGCGACTACTACAACGAGGCCGTGTGGGTACAGGCCGTCATCCAAGGCGTGGCCGCCATCGCCGGGCCGGGTGCGGACATCGGCCTGGTCGGCCACTTCAAGGACGCCACCAGCAGCTACCTGAGCGCCTTCCCCGATTGGCGGCTCATCCACGTGGAGCGCCAGGGCCACATCGACGCCACCGCCATCCGCGACGCCTTCTTTGCCGCCACGCCGGCCACCGCGCGCGCGGCGCTGGCCCCGCTGGCCGACGAAATCCCGCCCAGCACCATCGCCGCGCTGGAGCGCTTCGCCCACACGCCGCACTACCCCGCCTTGCAAGAGGAATGGCGCATGCTGCGCGCCTACCGCGCGGCCTGGGCGGCAGCGCCCTACCCGCCCGTCTTCGTCACCGTGGATGCCGTGCTGCGCTGCCAGAACCACGTGCTGCTCATCCGCCGCGCCCACGCGCCCGGCAAGGGTCAGTTGGCCGTGCCCGGCGGCTTCATCGAACAGCGCGAGACGGTGTGGCAGTCCTGCCTGCGCGAGCTGGCCGAGGAAACCCACTGCGACCTGCCCGAGGCCGCCCTGCGCGCCGCGCTGCGCGAGGTGGCCGTGTTCGACCACCCCGACCGCAGCCAGCGCGGGCGCACCATCACGCACGCGCACTACTTCGACCTGGGCAGCGCGCCCTTCCCGGCGGTGCGGGCCGATGACGACGCGGCGCAGGTGCAGTGGACGCCCATCGCGCAATTGGCGGGCATGGAAGAAGCGTTCTTCGAGGACCACTTCCACATGCTGGACCACTTCCTGGGCCTCACGTCATGACCGGCGACTTCACCCTCGACCGCAATTACAAGAGCTACCCGCAAACCGCCACCCCCTGCCGCGCCGCCGACCTGGCGGCCCGGGGCTGGAACGTGCTGGCCGACGACCTGGCCTACCCGCTGGCCGTGCTGCGCCGCCCGGCGCTGCAGCACAACCTGGCCTGGATGCAGGACTACGCCGCGCGCAAGGGCGTGGCGCTGGCGCCGCACGGCAAGACCACCATGTCGCCCGAACTGTTCCGCATGCAGTTGGACGCGGGGGCCTGGGGCCTGACCTTTGCCACCGTCCACCAGTTGGCGGTGGGCGTGCAAGAAGCGGGCGTGCGCCGCGCCATCATCGCCAACCAGGTGGTCTGCGACGCCGACCTGGACGGCCTGCACGCCTTGCTGCAAAAGCATGCGCACTTGCGCGTGTGGTTCCTGGTCGATTCGCTGGCGCAGTTGCGCTTGATCGAGGACTGGGCCGCCCGCAGGCAGGCCGCGCGGCGCTTTGACGTGCTGCTGGAAATGGGCGTACACGGCTTTCGCACCGGCTGCCGCACCTTGGAAGAAGCCCTGGCCGTGGCGCAGGCCATCGCCCGATCGCCCGCCGCGCGCCTTTGCGGCGTGGAGTGCTACGAGGGCGGCGCGGCCCGCTGCGACAACGTGTACGACACCCGCGAGGTGACGGCCCTGGTGCGCCGCGTTCATGACGCCGTGCGCCAGTGCGACGCGCAGGGCCTGTTTGCCGATGAGGACACCATCCTGCTGACGGCAGGCGGCTCGGCGGTGTTCGACCTGGTGCTGCCCCTGCTGCGCCCGCAGGGCCTGTCGCGCCCCGTGCAGGGCGTGCTGCGCTCGGGCTGCTACCTCACGCACGACCACGGCAACTACCAGCGCTACCTGCGCCTGGTGGAGCAGCGCGAGGGGCTGGACGCCTCGCTGCGCCCCGCGCTGGAAGTGTGGACGATGGTGCAGTCCGTGCCCGAGCCCGGCCTGGCGCTGCTGACCGGCGGGCGGCGCGACCTGTCGCACGACATCGACATGCCCACACCCGCCCGCTGGGCGCCACGCGGCGAGCGCACGGCGCGGCAGGCCCCGGCGGGCTGGTCGGTCAAGGCCCTGAGCGACCAGCACGCCCACCTGCGCTTTCACCCCGCCAGCCCCGCCCCCGCCGTGGGCGACCGCGTCGCCTTGGGCATATCGCACCCCTGCACCACTTTCGACAAATGGCGCTGGCTGGCGCTGGTGGAGGACGACGAAGCGGTGACGGGAGCCGTCCGCACCTGTTTTTGAAGACCCGGCACGTCTTGAAACGGCAAAAAATGCCCGTATCATTAGCACTCACCCGACACGAGTGCTAACAACACCCCTGCCGGAAACCGTTTTTCCACCTCTCATTGAAAACAGGAGCACTGCAAATGAACCTTCGCCCCCTGCACGATCGCGTGATCGTCAAGCGTATCGAAAGCGAAACCACGACCGCCTCGGGCATCGTGATCCCTGACAACGCCGCTGAAAAGCCCGATCAAGGTGAAGTGCTGGCCGTGGGCCCCGGCAAGTTGAACGACAAGGGCGAGCGCGTCGCCCTGAACGTGAAGGTCGGGGACCGCGTTCTGTTCGGCAAGTACTCGGGCCAGACCGTCAAGGTCAAGGGCGACGAGCTGCTGGTCATGAAGGAAGACGACCTGTTTGCCGTGGTCGAAAAGTAAGCAACCACTGACTGACAAATATTTGGAGTAAAAAATGGCAGCAAAAGACGTAGTTTTCGGCGGCGAAGCCCGCGCCCGCATGGTCGAAGGCGTGAACATCCTCGCCAATGCAGTGAAAGTGACCCTGGGCCCCAAGGGCCGCAACGTGGTGCTGGAGCGCTCGTTCGGCGCCCCCACGGTGACCAAGGACGGCGTGTCCGTCGCCAAGGAAATCGAACTCAAGGACAAGCTGCAGAACATGGGCGCGCAGCTCGTGAAGGAAGTGGCCTCCAAGACCAGCGACAACGCCGGTGACGGCACGACCACCGCCACCGTGCTGGCCCAGGCCATCGTGCGCGAAGGCAGCAAGTACGTGGCCGCCGGCCTGAACCCCATGGACCTCAAGCGCGGCATCGACAAGGCCGTGGCGGCCCTGGTGGAAGAGCTGAAGAAGGCTTCCAAGCCCACGACGACTTCCAAGGAAATCGCCCAGGTCGGCTCCATCTCCGCCAACAGCGACTCCTCCATCGGCCAGATCATCGCCGACGCGATGGACAAGGTGGGCAAGGAAGGCGTCATCACCGTCGAAGACGGCAAGAGCCTGAACAACGAGCTGGATGTCGTGGAAGGCATGCAGTTCGACCGCGGCTACCTGTCGCCCTACTTCATCAACAACCCCGAAAAGCAGGCCGCCCTGCTGGACAACCCCTTCGTGCTGCTGTTCGACAAGAAGATCAGCAACATCCGCGACCTGCTGCCCACGCTGGAGCAAGTGGCCAAAGCTGGCCGTCCGCTGCTGATCATTGCCGAAGAAGTCGAGGGCGAAGCCCTGGCGACGCTGGTGGTCAACACCATCCGCGGCATCCTGAAGGTCGTGGCCGTCAAGGCCCCTGGCTTCGGCGACCGCCGCAAGGCCATGCTGGAAGACATAGCCATCCTGACGGGCGGCAAGGTCATCGCTGAAGAAGTGGGCCTGTCCTTGGAGAAGGTGACGCTGGCCGACCTGGGCCAGGCCAAGCGCATCGAAGTGGGCAAGGAAAACACCATCATCATCGACGGCGCTGGCGCCGCCGCTGACATCGAAGCGCGCGTCAAGCAAATCCGCATCCAGATCGAGGAAGCCACCAGCGACTACGACCGCGAGAAGCTGCAAGAGCGCGTGGCCAAGCTGGCAGGCGGCGTCGCCGTCATCAAGGTCGGCGCAGCCACCGAAGTCGAGATGAAGGAAAAGAAGGCCCGCGTGGAAGACGCCCTGCACGCCACCCGCGCTGCGGTGGAAGAAGGCATCGTGGCCGGTGGCGGCGTGGCCCTGCTGCGCGCCCGCCAGTCCGCTGGCGAGATCAAGGGTGACAACGCCGACCAGGACGCTGGCGTGCGCCTGATCCTGAAGGCCATCGAAGCGCCCCTGCGCGAGATCGTCTATAACGCCGGCGGCGAGCCGAGCGTGGTGGTCAACGCGGTGCTGAACGGCAAGGGCAACTACGGCTTCAACGCCGCCAACGACACGTATGGCGACATGATCGAGATGGGCATTCTGGACCCCACCAAGGTCACGCGCACGGCTCTGCAGAACGCCGCTTCCGTGGCGTCCCTGCTGCTGACGACCGAAGCCATGGTGGCCGAGGCCCCGAAGGACGACGCCCCCGCCGCTGGCGGCATGCCCGACATGGGCGGTATGGGTGGCATGGGCGGCATGGGTATGTAATACCGGCCCCTCGCCAATACAAAAAGCCCCGCAGGCGCCAAGCCTGCGGGGCTTTTTTCTATGCAGTGGGTGGTGGCACGCTGACCGGTCTGGCGCATCCACGCACCAGCTTGATGCGCGTCTGCAACACTATGGTTTCAATAGCTGGTGGTGCTTTCTGCATAAGGGGTGGCGCCCTATTTGGCACATGAACATCGGCACTTCGACGCACCCAGGGGATAGTGGATTTGTTACAAACTTGTTAGAATGCGAATAGTTTTTATTTGTATGAACCGCTGAAAAAACCATGTCCACCAAAGCCACCACCGCCGCCATCCGGCTCACACCCATTGCCCTGGCGCTGATCGCCTTCGGCGCCACGTCCGCGTCGGCACAGACCGCCGACGCCTCGGCCACGCCCACGCTGGAGCAGGTCAACGTGCGCAGCAAGTACGAGCGCGAGGACCTGCCCGTGCGCGCCCCCGGCCACAAGGCCGCGTCGGGCGCGCGCCTGGGCATTCTGGGCGCCACGTCCATCGTGGACGCGCCCGTGCACGTCAACGCCTACACCCGCGAGCTGGCCGAGGACTGGTCGGCCCTGACGCTGCAGGACGTGCTGGAGAACGACTCCGCCGTCGTCTTCACCACCAACAAGAACCACCTGCTGCAGAACTTCAACCTGCGCGGGCTGGACATGGGCGCGATGGACATCGCCACCAACGGCCTGTACGGCATCGCCCCGGCCAACCAGGTGCCGGTGGAGATGTTCGAGCGCATCGAGGTGCTGCGCGGCCCGAACGTGCTGCTGTCGGGCATGCCGCCGGCCTCCAGCGTGGCGGGCACCGTCAACATGGTGACCAAGCGCGCGCTGCCGCAGACCGT